>CAJXVQ010000253.1 GCA_913060685.1 uncultured Verrucomicrobiales bacterium | reverse complement strand
CCTTTTTCTTGTCGTCCTTTTTCTTGTCGTCCTTTTTCTTGTCGTCCTTTTTCTTGTCGTCCTTTTTCTTTTTTTCCTTCGCCTCCTCCTTGTCTTTGTGGGTTTCCTCGAATTCGGGTGTTGGAAGTCCCATCATGACGAGGTCACCTTCTTCGCTGACGATGGAACAGATGAGATCGCTGACCGGGTGGCGTTTCGCGATCAGGCCTTGGCCGGATTCCCGAAATTCGTAGGCGATGGGGTCATTCTGAAAGTAGAGTTGAGCGAGGAAAAATCCGGCAGCCTCATTTTCTTGAATAATGAGTTCGCCTTCCGGTTGGCCGGGAATGTGCAGGTGGGTGACACGGGTGCCATCTTCCTGGACCGAAGCATTCGTGATCCGGGAGTCGAGGACCGGGATTTGGGGAGAAAGATTCAGCTGCACTCGATCGCCCTTTCTTGATTGGCGGATTTGAGTGAAGGCTTCCTTCCGAACGGAAATGGAGTGACGTCGGGCTAGGGCGGGCGAAGCGGCCCCGGGTTCCCAGAGGTGACCCCGCGCGGCCAGGGCCTGTCGGATGGCGTCGGATTTCGGAGACCTCGATTGATTTCGGATCCGATCGCCAAGAGACCTTGCTGAGGTAGTGGCGGGTGAGATTTTGGTGGGTGAGTTTTCCTTTGATTGGAAGAGTAGGGCCAAGCCCGCGGCGGTCAAAAGACCACCACTGATCCATAGTGGAGAAGTGTATTTCATATAACTGTTTATGTGTTTTCGAGTGTGTCTCGTCGGTGACGCTAGTTAATAAAAGTTTTCACACAAGAAGTCTTTGAATAAGTTTTAGAGTGGTTCTGATTTGTTAACAATTCAGCATAAATAATTTCAAAAATATCCTTCTGTGTTATTTTTACTTTCCAAGTGATTTGGTCAAAACGGGATCAAATTTTTTTTAAAGTCTCGATGTCTATTTTGTTTAAAGCCTTCATTAGAAAAGATTTGTGTGTTAATCGTGAGTTGAGTTTTCGTGAATTATGGTCTGTGTGATTTCTGATGTGTGTGTGAGGATTTTGATTCCTATTTATTGATAAATAACAGAAATATTAATGCTAGATAATGGCCATCGTTTATATTTTGGAAAAGATTCTGATCTTTGTTAGATTGTAATATTCTTACAAATAACGTCTCTTTTCTAAGAGGGATTGGCGCGATTTACTAGAATCCCAGGAAATCTAACAGTTTTTTTTCGACCTGATGTTATTTTATGTAAAACCGGGCGATGTAAGATCAGTTCCATTACAAAATATCAAAATCTATTTAGCTCCAGTTGCTCGGGTTCACGCAGTTCAAGGATCTGTCGACAATTTTGATTTCGAGGGGCTTGGGAGTCTGTTTTTTTTGAGCAAATCTATAATAATGAAGAGGTCTTCATCTCAACCTGATGGGCTCTCAGGGTAGCCGGGCGCCTTTTCCGGGTTCTTGCGCAAAACGTTGAGGCTTCCGGTTCGTCCCCCGGGTCCGCTTATCCGATGCGAATGAGGCAAAGGTGACCGGTAAACAGGGCCAGTTACAAAAAAAGAGAACGACGGCAGGGTGCCATCGTTCTCCTTGAAGGTGCTTTTTGAGTTTACGGTGTCTGGCCGCTGACGGTATAGGATCCGAGCGATCCGTAGTCGGTGTAGCCGGTGCCCAAGACCAAGGGGTCTCCTTTGCCGGTTCCCGTCACCTGCAGGTAGTAGGTGCCTGCTGCGAGAGTGACCACGGGGTTGGCATTTAGCAGACTTGCATTGTTATCGCTAACGAGGACGGTCCCGCTGGCATCCCGGATTTCAGCAAGAATATCGAGGTTCGAGCTGGGAGAGGATCCTTTCACGAGAATGTCCACCGGTCCGGCCGCTGTGGTGGTGAAGCTGAAGACATCGGTATCGCTTCCGCTTTCAATGAGACCGCTGCCTGAAACCAAGAGACCGTTACGATCAAGGGGCGTTGCGCTTCCCGAATGATGTCCGGGCGATATCCAAAGCCATTCTGTCCCGTGATGATGGAGAGATCATTTTCGAGGTTGTTGGCGGCAAGGTATTCTCCTTTGGACCATTGGATGAGCGATCTATTGTAGCCGACGCCCATGATGGGTGCCCAACCGGTTGCACCGCTGCCGTGACCATAATAATAGCCTTCCGAGGGACTGGTTCGCCCATCGTGGCGTAGGGCGAGGGTGTGGCCGATCTCGTGTGAGGTGGCCTCGGCAATATTCTTGGAGAAGTTTCCGAGCATGTCGGAGAAGGTCCAGCAAGGAGTGTCTCCGGTCCAGGTGAAGGACCCAACGTAGGCGCCGCCGCCTGCAGAACCGTACCATTCATTGTCGGGTGTGATGATGCAGCGGATTCTCGTCGCCGGAGGTGCGGCGAGGTAGATGGCCTCATCCGTGGTGACGTTCAACTGGAAGGGTGCGAAGTCCTCGGCAACCCGCTTCCAGACGTCGGTCATGGCGCCTTGGCTGAGGGTTCCGACGATGCCTCGTGCCACGATGGGGTTTACTCCATTCCAGTAAGAGCTGGTGGGGTGTGACCAGACGATGTCGCGTTACCGGAGATCAAGGCCATTGGGTTCGATGACGTGAGCGCGATCGAGTTCCTGGAAGCCTTTCACGGAAAGCTTCGCGATGACGAGGTCGCCCTTCTCCATCAAGAGAAAGTAGCGGTCTTCATGAGGGGTGACAAAGACGGTGCCCCAGCGCACGGGTTCTTCAATGGCGAGGGGCTTGAGGGATTCCCAGACCCGCTTCCTGGTGAGAGCCTCCATGCAGCGGAACTGTCCGTAACTGCAGGCTGCGAAGAGATGACCGTCACGCAATACGGGGGGGTATGATGCCGTGAAGATGAGTGGTCTTCCTTTCGCTGGCGCGCTCGGTGCGATAGACGATGTCCGGGGTGGACTCATCTTTCTTGAGCTTGAGGAGCATGGACCCGTCGTAGAAGCAGGTGAAGAAGAGATGCTCTTCGCCAATCATCTGAGGAGTTGGAATGGTGAGGCCGGCGCGAATTTTCCACGGAATGCTCCAGTAGACTTTTCCCGTCAATGGATCGAGCGCATTGGCGGCTTCCGAATGCCAGATGATGAGGAGATCGCGGCCGGCATGCTTGACGATGCGCGGCGGGCAATAGCCGGGATCTTTCGCCGAAACGGATCGCCAAACTTCCTTGCCGGTCGCCTTGTGGAAAGCCACCGCAGTAGTGCCATCGCCGCTTCAGAGACAGATCAAGAGGTCGCCATGCACGGGAGGTGCTGCCGCGAATCCCCAGGTCTGGGTCTTCACGGCAAAGAGCTTCTTGAAATCGTGAGAGCATTTCTCTGCCCCATTTTCTGTTGCGCGGCAGATGAGATTTCCTTCACCGCCAAAAGTGTAGACGCGGTCCCCATCGACAAGAGGGGTGACCCGGGGGCCGGACGAATAGGACATGGTGTAGGGGCAGTCGTAGGCTTTTTCCCAAATCACTTTGCCGGTGGTTGCGTCGAGACAAAGAAGGCGTTCGTTTCCCTGCTTTTGACCGGTGCGCGCCCCCTCGGCTTTCGCTTCGGGAGTATCGAGCGCCTTGCGATCCATGACGAAAACGCGATTAGCGGCGACCGATGGTCCGGCATATCCACGGTTGACGGGGGTGCGCCAGAGAACCTTGGGGCCGTCACTTGGAAACTTGTCGATAATTCCGGTCTCCCGCCAAACTCCGTCGCGTTGCGGGCCGAACCATTGGGGCCAGTCGTCTGCCGTGGCAGGGGCCGAAAGAGCAAGGAAGAGGAGTGAGGCAGAGAGCAGAGATTTCATAATACAGAAGAACCGACGATTCTTCTTCGCATGTCGGAGCCTCTTCTGCGAATCCAAAACGGCGAATGTCAGGAATTTGCTTTTTGGGTGAGGTGGTGTTGAGCAGGGAGCCGTCGAGATTCCCAACCGTCCTGACCCCAAAATATTTGAACTAGTTGAGCGTGACACGCATTCTGAGAAACAGGGGATTGCCGTCCTGTGACAAAATCGATCGATAGAGCAATGTCCTTGTGCCATCCTGGTTGGCGGTTTCGGCAACCAGGCTGATGGCATCATTTGCGGTAGCCCAGGCGTCGAGGTCCGAAGATTGCTCGAGGGTGAAGGTGACGTCTTCAGCCAGAGGATTTTTGCGAAACGAGAAGGTCAGGAATTCGTTGAGTTCCAATTGGCTGTCGATAGGGTCTGAAATCGTTGGATTGGTGCCCATTGCATACTCCATCAGGGCGACGCGCCCGTCGGAGTCGTTGTCCGATCCGGGTTCGGGGTTGCCGAAAGCACCCGCCCAAGTGGTGAAGTTTAAGTCATCGCTGATGCCAGGGCTGCCGGCGAAGGTTGCGCTGAGTTTCCAGTTCGCTGCGAGGGCGTGGTCGGGATTGGTTTCAGGAGCCACCAGCACCAGGCTGAAGCCTCCGTCACCCGCTGCGACTGGCCACAGTGCTTGGTTGTCGTAGGCGAAGTCCCGTAAGCCATCCCCTCCAAACGCGGTGATGAGCAGTCGCTCGCCTTCGTTCTTCAGCTTGGTGTCATTTTGAAATTCGCCGACAATGCGGTCAGAGAGAGCGGTGCCGTAGCGAAATTCAAACGCGGCCCGATTTTTAACGAGCAGCACGCGTGCGCCGGGTTGGAGCAGATTGATGGCGCTATTGTTGAAGTCAAAATCGACCCCGTCGGCAAAGCGCATCCCGATGAGTGAGATGGGAGAATCGCTGATGTTTAAGAACTCAAGGTATTCAAACTCTTCCCGGCTTTCGAATCCAGCGGTGATCTCTTCTGCATTGGGCTGAGCCGGGCGAAACATGATCTCGGAGATCACGAAGTTCGAACTGTCGGCCAAGTCGTCCGACATGATGAAAGCGATTTGCTCGGGGGCACTCCACTGTGATCCGTCGAAGGTGCGGGCGGTAATGACCTGTGTGCCATCCACGGTCGCGGGGGTGGGGGAGATGTTGTGATTTACCGAAAGGGTGGAACGGATCAGGAAATCAGATCCTCCCCTGGAACTGTTCATGCCGTGCAGGGCGATGACATTCGTCCCGTCGCGCATCTGGTCTTTGAACGGGGTGAGATCGATGATGATGGGAGCAGTCAGGACCGCAGTGTCACCACCCGGGAATCCTCGTCCTCCATCTGTGGTGCTGTTCCATAAAAGTGGCGTGGGTTTGAGAAGAGAGCCGACTTCCGTGCCATTGAGATAGGCGACGAAGCCATCGTCGGCCCAAACGGTCAAGGTGAGCGAATTGAGATTTTCGGTATTGTTAAATTCGAAGGGGAGACGGAAGTAGCAGCTGGCATTGATCGCCTTCATTTCCTGACTGATGTTCGTCGAGATGAGTTCGGTGATCCCTCCGGAAGACTCGAAGCCCACGCCGTTGCTTGCTGTTTGCCAGGTCGAGTCGTCGAAATCACCGGGGGCTTCGGTCCATGTCAGGCCGAGAGAATCGTCCAAAGGGACGAGATAGCGACCGACGGCATCGAGATCGATCAAGGTCTCGTCCACCGGGCCTCCAAGGAACGGGATTGTAGTTGCGCCCGGCAAGCCGCCGGGCGCGCGGGGATCCGAGCCATCGGTCGTGTAAAAAATCTGGCCATCGGGCGAGCTCATCACCAATTGAAATCCCGGTGTGATCACCCCTCCGGGGGTGTTGAAGACCGGGGTCTTAAGATACTGTGAGTCGAGCCATTCCGTTCGCGCCACCAGCCAGTTTTTCATATGCGAAATTTCCGCTTCCCAGCCGCTAAGACCGGCCTCGGCAAAGTTGCCACCATTCGGGGGATATTGCGTCCAGCGCACAAAGTTGCGGGCCTGGGATTCGCGGATCTCGTCCGCCATCGAATCGATGATTGAATGCAAGTTTTCGATCGAGAACTCACCTTTGCGCAGCTCAAACCATCGGTCGGTATGGCGTTGACGGATCTCGGGATAGTTCGCCTGGGTCGGATCCTGGGTTGGGCCCAGGAGGTTTCCATACCAAGGGAAACGTGCGTCGTTCCAGGTCTTGCTGGAGACAGTCCCAACCGCATTGACAACCCCTTCCCAGGCGAGCGGGTTGTTGTCACGCACGTCCTCGCAACCGAGAGCACGGTCGTAGTCCCACACGGGTCCGCTGATGATCTTGCCGTTCCGATCCTTGTGGAAGAATGCGCTGTGGCGCCCCCAGTCGATATTCATCACCATGATATTCAGCCAATGGTGATCAATCCACGAATCGACATCGATATAATCGGAAAAATGCAATCCGGTCGTGGTGTTGATCCCTTCCGGATCGTTTCGAAGAGCTCCGTCGACTTCATTGAGATGACTGGTGAGCCACGACCTCTGGATTGCCGAGGCCTCTCCACCATCGGGATCGACCAAGGTAATCTGTCCCATTCCGCTGACGTTGATGGTGGGTTCGCCGGGGTCCGGACGATCGTTTTTGAAAATGTAACCACCGGTAATCTCGGGCCCGGTATTTTGCCAGGGCTTGATGCGCTCGATATCAACGCGGTCGTTATCCATCTCAATTTTCTCAATGAGGGAGTAAACTCCAAAATAGTCATTGTCGGATATGTCAGCACCGGTGGTGTCGGCAAAAACTTCCACGAATTTTGTGCGCGGGGCATAGCGATCGATTTGTCGACTGACCTCATAGACGAAGGGATTGCGCATGAGAGCGAGATCCCATTCATAGCGGGCATTCAGGACCCAATCCGCCTCGACGGGCATCCCGAAAGGTTCAATATTGCGATCCTCGTCGTCGCCGTCGCGCCAGGTTTCGACTGACAAGGACCACTTCGGCCATCCGCCCGAACTGGAGCCGCGCCGCCGCACCCCGGCCCGTGTCGTGAGTGCGGGGCTCTGCGTCAGGATCGTCCGCCCGGTTTGCGGATCGGGTTCAAAAAAGAACATGAAAGCGGTCTTCCGCGTTGTGGCTCCCGTTCCCGGAGGCGCTCCGGTGCCGAGCGTCGAAAGGATGACCACCGGAAGATTCGAGGAGAATGTCGGAACGTCCCCAGACATTTTCAGGAAGGTTTCTGTTCTCACCGCACCATCGAGAGAGCCGTTCTTAAACGCTTGCGCACGGATCTGCGTGCTCGCCGTAATCCCGATTGGCCCGGTGTAGAGTGGAGATGGATTGGCCAGAGCATTGCTCGGAACGCTTAAGTCGGTGGTGTATCGAATCACCACGTCAGGCGTGGCGCTACTCAACTCAACGAAAAAGTCCTCGGTGAAAAGCCCGCTGGGCACGGAAAACTCAACCTCTTCGGGTGGTCCATTTTTGATCGTGCTATTCGGGGCACCCGGTGTGGATTCTTCAAAGTAGCCATTCTGCAAACCACCGGATGTGTCCTGCACGTCCGCCAGCAACTCGGCATCGATGACAAAGTCAGAGCCGCCGACACTGCGGTTCATTCCCTGAATCGCGAGAACGTTCCCGCCGTCTCTCAATGCCGCTCGATGTGCGCTGACATCGAGCACGATGGCATTCTCGACAGTTTCCCGATCACTGCGGTTTGGGCTGCCGGTCGCTGTTGAATTCCACTGCAAATCGAGAGGCTTCCGAAAGCTACCGATTTCTACGCCATTCAGGTAAGCAACAAATCCGTCGTCGATGTGAAGACTCAGCTGCATCAAAGTGATTTCTTTGTCTTCCGCATTAAACTGAAACGGAAAGCGGAAAAATCCACTGGCATTCACTGATTTCATCGCATCGGCAATATTCGTTGTGATGATCGGTTCCAGGGTTCCTCCCGACGCTTCAAAGCCGAATCCCGCGACCGCACTGGTCCATCCTGAATCATCAAATTCGGTGGGCGATAGTTTCCAGGTGTCACCGAGCGAGTCGTCGGTCGCGATGAAATATTTCGCTTCGCCGTCCCGCGCGACGAAGGTTTCCCGTGTGGTGCCCCCGGCGACTCCGATGCCATACGAGATGCCCTCAAATTGCTCTGGATACACCGGCGTGAATTCGCTCACCGCAGTGGCTCCGTCAGGCGCGATTAATGCCAGATAGTCCCCACCGCGGTCCAAGGTGAAACTGGTGTGTAGCTCATCCGGTGCTGGAGTGGTCGGCGTTTTCCCGGATGCAAAAACCACCAATGATGCTCCTGCCGCAATTTCCACATCAGGAAATGCCCACCTCGTCAAATCCGTCGCGTTGTTGGTCAAAAAATAACCATCCAGCGAAGCTGTCTCGGCACCGGTGTTACTGATCTCGATCCAGTCGGACGGTGCCCCATCCGCGTCGGGAAAATTCGGATCGGCCACTGCCATGAACTCGGTGATCTGCAGATCCGCAAATGCCCTCGAAGCGGTTAGAGCAGTCACACTCACGAAAATCAGGAGGACTTTTGAGAGAAAGAATAAGAAATAGGGGCGGAATTTCATGAGCTTTGTATTGATCCCGAAAGGGGATAAGCCTGGATCCTCGCGATTCAGGAGGGGAAGGGAAGCTTCCTTTCTCAGTGACTCTCATGAATCTGCCATCGTTGCTCTTCATTCTATCGCGACGAAGTCAATCCAGCCCGAAAAAATACCACAATCCCCTTGCGGAGATTGTGGTAAAATTGAAATTCAACGCTGTTTTTTTATTCGTTCTCCACCACCCGGAAGAATCGGCGAAGGTCAACCGGCTCAAAGAGAGTAAAGGTGAAACTGGTGACATCTCCTTCCGAGGCAACACTATCGTCGATGTCTTCGGAGAAGTCGAGCAAGTCAGCCGAGGTGAAGACCGAGTAGGTCCTGTTGTCGCGGGAATTCCAGGTCAAGGTGACTTGGTTGGTCTCGGGATTGAAGTCAATCAAAGTGATTTCAAGAGGAGTGAGGGGGCCCGTTTCACCGAAGTATTCGATCTCCGACAAGGCGTGATTGGCATTTCCGGTCCGAGTGACATCGTAACGAATGAACGCGTAGGAATTTGATGGAGACGGAAGGTCGATCCTGACGGTCTGATTCCGGGCAGTCCAGAGCGAGACATCATCAGCCCGAGCGTAAATAATCTCCCAAACGCTGCCATCGTTTGATCCCTGAATTTGAAAATCAAGGGGGTCACGAGCGGGGGTGTCGTTACTGGAAGTCAAAGTGAAGTGAGTCAGCGAGACAGGCTCTTCGAACCCAACTGTGATATCCTGAGGGGCGCCGTTGCAGCACACCTGTCTCTTATACACATCTGACGCTGCCGACGATCT
>CAJXVQ010000252.1 GCA_913060685.1 uncultured Verrucomicrobiales bacterium | reverse complement strand
TCTACACAGAGTAGATCGTCGGCAGCGTCAGATGTGTATAAGAGACAGGTGCTATCTCTTTCCCACAAAGAGCTAATTAACCAAGCCAAAACTCCCCCGCAGAATATCCCCAAAAGGAGAAAGTTTGTGAGAACTATGATGGGATTCCTGAATTTCACTTTAGAACCATACCTGAACTGAATAGGATCAATAAAGAAAAACCTCGATGTAATTTTTTGAAATTACGCATAATAGAAGCGGCTCTCTTGGTCAAGAGCCCATAAACTTACACATATTCACAGGAGAATATATCGCGTGTTTTAATTGTTAATCTTTGATAAATACCTCCAATGAGGGCAGAAGAATTAAAGACCAAATGAAGCCCACACAAATTTCCCTTGATGCATCATTATCAATCATGGCGCACGCTCGAATCATCATTCATCTCATTTTCCGGGCACCAGGCGTCACCCTTGCGAGCGGCAACCCTCCTTCCCCATAAAAAACCTCCACTCACCTCGAATTACTCTTCATCGCCATCATCTGGCTCTACCTTGTCATCCATCATCTCCCCCGGCTCGTAACACTCACTCCTGAAACAGCTCCCCGCCCTCGCAAAACTCACCTTGATCCCCGCCGCGATCTGGACCACTCGTGCCATCGCATTGTCGCTTCAGAAAAAAGAAAGGGAAGTTCTCGTCATCTTGTGCCGTATCGAGATTTATGAATTTTTCACGGATTCTTGTCCTCGGCCTCTGCCTTTCGAGCGCTTTCGCCGACCCTCCGCCCATCAACCCCAACATCGGGCACAACCACCACCATCACCGTCACGGCGATAAGCACGAAACAGTGGAACCGACGGCCGACCGTTTCGACACCTCGCGTAAGAGCAAGGTCAAGCTCCCCCTCCCCAACGAAAAAGACGCCTTCACCTTCGTCGTCTACGGTGATCGCACCGGAGGTCCCGACAGCGGTGTCTCCATCCTCGCCGACGCCGTCCGCGACACCAATCTCCTCGAACCTGACTTCGTCATGACCGTCGGCGATCTCATCAATGGCTACTCCACTGAGGACGTCTGGATGAAGCAGATGAAGGAATTCAAATCCATCATGAACGAGCTCGCCTGCCCCTGGTTCCCCGTCGCGGGAAACCACGACATCTACTGGCGGGGAAAAGACAAATCCCAGAAGCCCGAAGGTGAAATGGAAACCGCTTACGAGATGCACTTCGGCCCGCTCTGGTATGCCTTCCAACACAAGAACTCTTGGTTTGTCGTCCTCTATTCCGACGAAGGCGACCCAAAAACCGGTGAGAGAACCTTCAGCAAGCCCTCCGCCCAAAAAATCAGCCCCGAGCAATTCACCTGGCTCGATCAAACCCTCACAAAAGCCAACGAGGCCGAGCACGTCTTCATCTTCCTCCACCACCCCCGCTGGCTCGGGCGTGGCTATGGTGACGACTGGGAACGGGTTCACAAACGCCTTAAGAAAGCCGGAAACGTCTCCGCCGTTTTCGCCGGCCACATCCACACCATGCGCTACGATGGCCCGCGCGATGGCATTGAATATGTCACCCTCGCCACGACCGGCGGCGGCCAGTCGGGAGCGATCCCGCAAGCCGGCTACCTTCATCACTATGACATCGTCACTGTCCGCAAGGACCGCATTTCTCTCGCCGCCGTTCCCGTTGGTGAAGTTCTGGATGTTCGCGAGATTACCGGCGACCTCGTTGCCCAGGTGAATCGGGTCAAGAGTTCAGCGGTTAAGATCAAACCGCCCCTCGCTCTTAAAAGCGATCAAGGCGGACAACACACCGTAACGGTGACTCTCACCAATCCCAGCGACCGCGCCATCGCCACCGTCCTCTCCCAGGCCACCCTCGGCTCCGCCTTCACGTGTCAGCCGGATCACCATCACGCCACCATCAAACCCGGAGAGTCACAGGATTTCGCATTCGCCCTCTCCTGGACTGCCACTACGACCAAAGGCAGCTTTATCACGCCATCGTTCAACCTCGATGTGGAATACCTCGCCAAAGGGTTTTCCTACGAAATTCCACGACGCACCCTCACCGTTCCCCTCGACCTCCAACTTACCAAAAACGGAGCCCTCCCCAAGGGAGCCGCTCGCTTCAATGGGATGAACCAAGCTCTCGCCATTCCTTCAAATCGTTTCAAGATCGCCAGGGAAATGACTTTGGAGTGTCGCTTCAAGGCGGAGGCCTTTGCCGACCGAACCGGCCTTGTCACCAAGACCGAGGGTTCGGGATATGGAATTTTCATCACCGATGGGCGCCCGCAATTCAGCATCTTCATCGGAGGAGAATATTTGAACGCATTGGCAGATACGCCTCTCCTCAAAGTCGACACCTGGCATGATCTTGCCGGAGTCTATGACGGCACTGAAGCCCGCCTCTACCTCGACGGTAAGCTCGTCGCCTCCGCAAGTCGCAAAGGCAAATTAAAGGACAACCGTTTCCCCCTCATTATCGGAGGAGACGTCAACGGACAAGGCAAGGCTGAATCCCACTTTACCGGGCTCATCGACTGGGTTCGGCTCAGCCCCACCGCGCTTTACAGCGGCCCGGAAATGACCCGGGCCACCGTGAATAAGAACGCGATCATCGATCTTCCATTGGACGAGAACATCGGTCCCTGGCACCCCGACGTCTCACCCTCAAAGGCCCACGCGAGATCAACCGGAGGTGTCATGATCGAAACAATCGATTAGATTCACTGGCAATGCTTCACACTTTTCTCACCATCCAGCTCATCGCCTGCGCCGCCATGACCGGCATTATCTGGATGGTGCAAGTTGCCGTTTATCCCCTCTTCGCCCGGCTCGAAGGAAAGACCTTCGACGACTACCACACCCGCTACATGAATCAGGTGACCTTTGTCATCGCGCCTTTCATGTTCCTCGAAGCCACCACCTGCGCCGCCTGTCTCTACTTCGGCCACTGGCAGGACTTCGTAATCCCCACCATCCTTCTTGCCGTCGTCTGGGCTTCCACCGCCTTCATCCAGGTCCCTCAACACGCAAAACTCACCCCGGAGAAGGTCCCCGCCCTCGTCCGCTCCAACTGGATCCGCACCATCGCCTGGACCACCCGACTCATCCTCCTTGCACTCATAGTCGAATAGCAGATGGACGACAGAAACGCATTGCCAATCAGCAATCCGCAGCCACTCTATGGCTCTTCAATGTCTGACTTTCTCGTGATCGGTTCCGGTGTCGCCGGACTTTCCTTTGCCATCAAAGCTGCCGAATACGGCACGGTGACTGTCATCACCAAAGGCAAGCTTCTCGAATCGAACACCGCCTGGGCCCAAGGCGGCATCTCCGCAGTTCTGCCTCCCGGCCTACGCGACCCCGGAGACACTTGCGAAAAACACGTCGCCGACACCCTCGATGCGGGAGCCGGCCTCTGCAATGAAGAGGCCGTTCGCGTGATCATTGCCGAAGGGGCTGAGACCATCGACGAACTTGTCGCATGGGGAACCGACTTTGACAAAGATCACGATGACCCCGAACGCTACTCTCTCGGCAAAGAGGGCGGGCATTCCGAACGCCGTATCCTGCACGCCAAGGATACCACCGGTAAGGAAATCGCCACCTCTCTCGTCGAAACTGCCAGAAATCACGCCAACATTGCCCTTCTCGAAGATCACTACGCCATTGACCTCATCACGACGGGCAAGCTCGGCGTTGTCACCGAAGACCGGGTCCTCGGCGCGTATGTTTTAGAGACTCAAAGCGGTGAGGTCAAAGTGATGAAATCACCACGTGTCATCGTCGCCACCGGAGGGTGTGGAAAAACCTACCTCTACACCACCAACCCCGACTCTTCGACCGGTGACGGACTTGCGATGTGCTGGCGTGCCGGAGCCTCAATCGCCAACATGGAGTTCGTCCAGTTCCATCCCACTTGTTTTTACAACCCCGCAGCCACCGGACCCGAGGCCCGTTCCTTCCTCGTCTCGGAAGCGGTGCGGGGAGAGGGCGCCGTTCTCGTCAATGAAGACGGCCACGAATTTGTCAACGACCACGACCTACGCGGATCCCTCGCTCCGCGTGATATCGTAGCGCGAGCCATTGACACTGAAATCAAAAGAACCGGCGCTCCCTGCGTCTTCCTCGATATCTCCCCGCTGGGCGAAACTTTCACCGAGCGCTTTCCTTTCATTCACGAGACCCTTTTGGCCTTTGGACACAATGCTCTCGAGAAGCCTATTCCGGTCGTGCCCGCAGCCCACTACCAATGTGGAGGTGTCGTCACAGACCTCTTCGGCAAAACCACCGTGCGCGGACTTTATGCCATCGGAGAGGTCGCCAGCACCGGACTCCACGGAGCCAATCGCCTAGCCTCGAACAGCCTGCTCGAAGGAAACGTGCTCGCGCGGCGCGCCCTCACCGAGATCATGCGCCTCTACCCACCCGGCAAGGAAGTTCCTACCGCTCCTGAGATTCCCTCCTGGGAAAGTGGCAACGCCGCGCCTCCGGATGAACTCGTCAATATCTACCACGCCTGGGACGAACTTCGGCGCACCATGCAGGACTACGTGTCCATTGTCCGCACCGATAACCGGCTCCGCCGCGCCTCCTACCGGCTCCGAAACTTGCACCGCGAAGTGAAAGAGTTTTACTGGGGCTACACCCTCACGCCGGATATCCTTGAGCTTCGCAATCTGGTCGCCACCGCCTCACTGATCGTCGACTCGGCCCTTCTTCGAAAAGAATCACGGGGCTCCCACCACACGCTCGATTATCCAAAGCGGGAAGCACGTTTCGACCAGGACACGGTCCTCCGAAAGTTCTAACAACGCGCAGACTTCCGTTTCCGGCCAAGTCTGCCCGATTTTTCAACCTTCTCAATATAGACAAGCGCGTCCGGTGTTTTACACGCCGTGTTTCCCTTGTCCACCTTCACCGCACCAATCCTGGCAGCTGCTTTCTTGGCCTGGTCGGTCAAGGAGGTGAGATAAGAGCCCACCGCAATCACGAAGCCATTCATGGCGGCTTTTACTTCGTTCCTTTCTCCATGAATCTCGTCGATCACGCGGTCCAGGAGATTTTCAATAAGATCCCTATCAATCAGGGAATCATCGGCAATCGAAATATGATGAGTCATCGTCTGCCATCCCGCCGCCGCAGTCAGCTCAGCCTTTGAATCAATCCATTTTTGAGCCACCGCAAGAACATGGGGCGATTCAGAAGCAAGTGCCGCCACCGCTGTTCCGGAGATCAGTGACCACGAGGCTTGCTTCATCCAAAGATTTAATTCGGCCTTCGTGACCTGATTTTCATCGGCAATGAGACCTGCGAGATACATCGCATCCGAATTTCCGCTCGCGTATAACTCAAGAGCCAAGGCGTGATTCTTTTTCAGCACCTTTCGAAGAGGCTTAAGATCACCGATCTTTACCCCAAACAAGGGTTCCACCGCACCGTGGCGCATCAGCGTCTTTTTAGTCTGTTCATTGCCGAGCTTTTCCAACTCCGACAGCACCTCGCTGACTGTCATCGTCATCTAAAGTTGGTATTCCCCGTCTTCGTCCGTGCCATACCAACCTAACTCGCGAAAGGCGGTGATAATGGGAATCTCAAGATGATCATCTTCTCCCTCGGCATACTCCACAGTCGCCGAACGCGTCATTCCACGTTCAGAGGCAATACTGATGACCGTCTTATTGGAAGTGAGATTGATCCAATCTCCCCAATCCTTCTTGTCATGTTGGGGCTCAAGCCCCTGATCGTGAAGGGCTGATACCACTTGTTTAATCGAGGAGGCTTTTTCGGTGTCAGGTAGATGCAATACGGTTTCCATGTTTTGGTGAGTGCTTCCCACAGCATCTCCGATTGATTGGCCTTCGCGCAAGAGCGAAAGACCATTTCCTAGATTTTCACCCAAGATCCGGACCGATGGCTCTCCCAGGACTTTGCCGCGAGATCCACTCCTTTTGCTCCCTCACGGAGGCTCCACGGGAATTCTTCGTCGCGAGCGACATGCTTCAGGAAGATTTCCCACTGGATCTTAAAGGCATTATCGCACGACCCGGGATCCACCACATCCCAGTTGGCGTAGTAATCGATCGGGCTATCGACATCAGGATTCCAAACAGGCCGGGGAGTATTTTCCAGGCTCTGGGCCCAACACTTCCGCAGCCCCACGATGGCACTCCCTTTTGTGCCATCGACCTGCATCGTTAAAAGATCATCCCGGCGCACGCGCACATCCCACGATGAATTGAACTGACAAATCACCCCGGTCCTGGTCTTAAAGAGCGCATAAGCGGCGTCGTCAGCCGTGCAGACATAGGGCTTGCCGTCTTCTCCGATTCGTTCGGGCAAATGGGTCGCCGCATGCGTAAAGACCTCGGTGATCTCCCCGAAAAGATGATCGATGACGTAGCGCCAATGGCAGTGCATATCGATGATAATGCCCCCTCCATCTTCATCCCGATAATTCCAACTTGGACGCTGGGCCGCCTGGTTCTCATCATGGCCGGAAAAAACCCAGTAGCCAAACTCCCCGCGCACCGAAAGGATCTCGCCGAAGAACCCCTCCTCGCGAAGCTTCAGGAAGGCTTGGATTCCAGGAAGCCACAGCTTGTCCTGCACCGTTCCATTTTTGACTCCCGCTGCTTCCGCAACATCAGCAATTCGATAGGCTTCGGCCGGGTCAACGGCGGTCGGCTTCTCACAATAAATATGTTTCCCCGCTGCGATGGCCTTCTCAAGAAAGGCCACCCGATAAGGAGTTCCCGAAGCATCGAAAAAGACCTGATAAGAATCATCGGCAAGAACGGCATCAAGATCCGTCGAATACTTCTCCACGCCATACTTCTCGGCGAGGGCCTTCAACTTCTCCGCGTTCCGCCCCGTAAGAATGGGATCAGGCATGAGCCGGGTGCCATCATCCAGCTCCACACCCCCTTGGTCCCGAATCGCCAGGATGGATCTTACCAAGTGCTGATTCGTCCCCATGCGTCCCGTGACGCCATTCATGATAATCCCGATTCTCTCGGTCCTTTCAGTAGTCATAATGATCGATAGATTTTGTCGTAGGCATAAAGAATCTCATCAAGGAATTCTCCTTGGTCCCTTTCCCACCACTTGCTTGAAAAAATTTCCACCTCGCGGCGACCTTCAAATCCAGCCGCCGTCATCATGTCATCGATCCCGACGAGATCCGCACACCCTTCCCCCATAATACCCCGATCAAGCAGAAGATGGCTTTGATCGGGTTTGAAATCGCAAATATGATAAGTGTCCAACCATCCGCCATCTGCACATCGCTGGATCTGCTCCGCCAGATCAAGTTCCCACCAGACATGGTAGACATCCAAGGCAATGCCGATATTATTGTGATTGAGCTCCTCACAGAGATCATTGGCCACTTTCAAAGATGAAATGGCCGAGCGGTCACCGGCGTAAACCGGATGAAGAGGCTCCACCAAAAGACGCACCCCGTGGTTCGCGGCATCATCCGCAATCGCCCCGATCCCGTCTCTGATCTGTTCGTAGTTTTCACGCGGAGATTGGCCAACGGTGGCCCCACAGACCAAAACCAGGGAGGGCAGCTCGAGCAGTTCAGCTTCCCGGATGGCTTGGCGATTCTCCTCCAGGGCATCCCGGCGTTCTTTCTCCGTCTTCCCGGTGAAGAAACCGCCGCGAACCAGCGACACGCCCTCCAGGCCGGCATCTCTGAGTTTGCGCGAAACCAAACATAAATCCTCGCCCTCCACAGTTTCACGCCAGATCGAAATCCCGCCGATTCCACGCCGGGCATATTCTTCAATACACTGATCAATTGACCATGGCTTGGTCGTGAAAGTATGGATTGCAAGATCGGAATAATTCATAATTTAAGTGGTTTCCCCGATCAAGAGTTTACCCTTTACGATTAGGGCATTTTTGGCCACCTGCTTTTGCATAATCTCAGATTGCAATGAGCGGCCCGCTTCTTTCGCCAGTTCATGGATCGGCAAACAAACGGTCGTCAGCTTGGGGTAAATCATGGCATGAATCGGGGCTCGATCACACCCGGTCACCCGAACATCTTCCGGAATCCGGAGATCCAGCTCCCGCAATTGCTGTAGCAAGATCACCCCTACAATGTCGTTCATGCCAACGAAGGTTCGAACCCCTTTTTCGTATTGGTCTCGTACTCCTTCCTTCGTAATATCCAGTGTTGTCCCAGCCGTCCAACAATCCTTCTCCGGATCGAAGGCAATTCCGTGCTTTTCACACCCATCGGCAAACCCGCGGGCCCTCACATTTGAAACATCCTCGATACCACGAAATGAAACAAAACAACAATTCCCCTTCACGCCACGATCAGCAAGATGCTCTGCGATCTGGCCAAGGGCATCGTAGTGGTCACTGACCACATGCCTCACGCCACGAACGATCCGGTTCAGGACAACACAAGCGGCACCCCGCTCACGGATCTCGCGAATGACTTCACTTGAAGGTCGATGGAACGCAAATATAAAGGCATCGATCTGCCCTCCTTTCTTGTGCGGAAAGGCACGAAAATCATCACCATAGGTATCCACGATCACATTGGCACAGGAAGGAAGGAGACCTTCACGAAGCCCATTGATCAAAGTCATAAAATCATAAAACAGCTGTCCCCCCTGATGAATTGGCTCAGCTAAAACAACCTTGATTGTCAAAATTGATCTCTCAGCGTGACGTTTTTGCGCCTTTCGCACATAGCCCAGCTCATCCGCAATTTCCTCCACATGAGCACACACCTTCTCACCAATCAACGACGAGCCACCAAGGGCACGGGAAACAGTCGCCTTGGAGACGCCTGCCTTCTCGGCGATCTGAGTCATTGTTACTTTTGGGCGGGAGTCCTCCATCATGAGATATCGTAGGAAAGTCTGTGAGCACAATCGGACATGATCTCAACTTCCCAGTCGGGACGTCGGGGACATAGGCGGTGAGGTTCACTGGAGGGAATGCGCCCGAGGAGATGCTGGAAAACCGCACAACTATGTTTGTAGGCAGGGACCGCATCCCGGAAGGCAACGTTCCCCAGATACTGCAGGGCATCACTCAATTCGTAGTAATCTTCACTCCCCTCGGCCCAGAGTTGGTCACGTTCCGCGAATTTCTCAGGACAGAAGGCCGCTAGCCCCAACAAGTAGTCCGATCCATATTCGATCATATCAATCCCCAAATCGTTCCCGGTGTAGATCCGAAAGTCAGGGCGCACCTCATCCCGGAGGGCCAGCCGCTCTAACTCCTGTCTCTTA
>CAJXVQ010000251.1 GCA_913060685.1 uncultured Verrucomicrobiales bacterium | reverse complement strand
ACGAGATCAGCCTCGGTCTCGTGGGCTCGGAGATGTGTATAAGAGACAGGTGGGACAATCTATTACACGAGCGATGGAAGTGATCCACGGGTTCCTGCTGAGAGTGGTGCCGGGACCGTCCTGCTTGCAGAAGGAGCTGGTGTGCGAGTGGTCATTCCAAGTGCCGGTAATCCGGGTTCCGACTGGCGGGACCTCGGCTTCGATGACGATTCGTGGGATGTTGGCGTTGGCGGTGTTGGCTACGAAACAATTGCCGCGGATTACGATTCTCTGATCGGATTTTCGGCTTTGGAAATGCTTGGGAAAAATGAATCAGTCTATCTCCGGATGCCGTTTGAGATTACCGATGAGGAGACACTCTCGGGGATTGGTTCCTTGATTTTAAAAATGCGATACGACGATGGATTTATCGTTTATCTCAATGGCGTGCAGGTGGCCGCTGTGAATGAACCGCCGATGCCGGGTTGGCAGTCCGGGGCCACCCGGAGCCATCCCGACTCTCAGGCGGTGAATGCGATTCCTTTTAATATCACCGATCATATTGACCAGCTGCGGATCGGAGAGAATGTTTTGGCGATTCATGGTTTGAATCAGGGGATCAGCAGTAGTGATTTTTTAATCAGTCCCCAGTTGGTGGCCGGAAGTTCGGTGTCGGTTGGGATCTCTCCATCGGCTGACCGGTATCTTGATGGCGTTGCTCTGGAATCCACCGGCATCATTCGAGCGCGGACATTTGAAGAGGGTGAGTGGTCGGCATTGGCTGAGGCGTCTTTTGTTGTCGGGGTTTCTGCTTCTGCGGAGAATCTTGTGATTTCAGAAATCATGTATCACGCGGAAGGGGGGACAGAGCATGATTTCCTTGAGCTGATGAACGTTTCCGGGACAGACACGCTTGAACTCACCGGGGTTCGGTTTACCAAAGGAATCAATTTTGAGTTTCCGTTTGGTGCGAATTTGTTGCCCGGTGAAAGAGTGTTGTTGGTTGAGGATCTTACGGCATTCGCAGCCCGCTACGGACCGGATCACCCGGTGGCGGGGCAATACCGCGGGAAGCTTGACGATGGCGGAGAGCAGCTTGTTTTGTTGGGGGCGAATGATGCCGTCATTCGGGATTTTAGTTACGATGATGCCGGGAGTTGGCCCACAAGTCCTGACGGAGGAGGGGCTTCTTTGGTTCTCAGGGCCCCGGAAACGCTCCCTGTTCATCGCGACGGGACGAGTTGGAGACCGAGTGTGTCAGCCGGGGGAAATCCCGGAGCGAGTGATGCCACCCGGTTTTCCGGGGATCCTCAAGCTGATTTGGATCACGATTTGATCCCTGCATTACTTGAATATGCCTACGGATCGTCAGACTTGGACTTTGACCCGGCGGTCGCGCCAACTGTCGAATTTTCCGGGCAATCTCCGGTGTTTCATTTTACCCGGAACCTCGCGGCGGATGACCTGATCTATCGTGTTGAGAGTTCGCCTGATCTTAGTTCCTGGAGTGTGGCTGATGAGTCGTTTACGGAGCGATCTACGGTAGATCTCGGAGATGGACGGGTCTTGGTTCGTTATCAATTTTCTCCAATGCCTGGAGGGGGAGCCGGACGGTATTGGCGTCTGAGGGTCACCGTACGTTAAAATCCCACACCTTTTTCAAGGTGTGGGATCATCATTGAATTGAAATGAAGCTCTACTTGGTTATCCGGAAGAAGATGCGGGGTTCGGTCGCGGGATCCAAAAAGGGAGTCCCTGCAGGCAAGGTGTAGCTCGTTTCGTCTCCCTGGGATGCGTAGTTGTCATTGAGTTCGTTCCAAGGCTCCAAAAGATCAAGGGAAGCCCAAACTCCATAGAAGGCGCCGGGGCGGGAGTTCCAGGTAAGGGTGACATTCCCCTCGGCATCACGGTCGATCGAAGTGATTTGAAACGATGCTGTTCCGGCGATCTCATCGGGGGTCTTTCCGGAGGCGAGTTCGGCAATCTTGGCGGGGGACATGACACCCTTCCAAAGAGACACGTCGTCGACGAGTCCCTCGACGAGGCAGCAGGAAGCGGCCCGCAGGATTCCGCCAAGTGATGTTGTGTCGACGTCCGCAGAGACAATATCCTTGAAGGTCCAGTCTTCGCGATCGAGAACGCCATCGACATAGAGTTGAATTTTCTCGTTGGCGTCATTGTGGGTATAGGCGATGTGGCGCCAGGTGCCATCGAGAGGTTGGCCGGTGGAAAACTGATGGTTGGGACTGCCGGCATCCCGGAGATAAACATCAAAGCTGTCGTCGGCTCCATTGTTTCTGGTTCCCAGGTTGAGAAGAGGATTCTCGTTGATACTGGAACTCTCGGAAAAGAACCGCTTATCGTTCTGTCCCGTTCCGGTAACTTTGACCCACATTGAGATCGTGTAAGCCGGATATTGGGTGATGGGGAGATCATCATCCACCGAGTGAATCCGGACTAAAAGAGTATCAACGCCATTGAAGGAGGCGACGGCGCGCCCTTCATCGGAAATGAAGTTCGAAGCGTCCATATTCATGAGGTCAAGGTGGTAACCATTTGGGCCCTCGTCGGGAGTCGTGGTGCCATCAGTGGTGTCGAGTGGCCAGTAGGCGCAAAGAAGGTCGCCGATCGAGGGGCTTTCAATGTCGGTAGGGATCGTTCCATTGATGAGTTCGTCGTTGTCACCAATTCCATCACCGTCGGTGTCCGCGAGCAGTGGATTGGTATTGGCGGGTCCCTCTGCGCCATCGTTGAGGCCATCACCATCAGTGTCGGGATTATTGGGATCTGTGCCAGCGAGGGCCTCCTCGCCATCATTCAAGTCATCATTGTCAGCATCGGCGTCCTGTGGGTCCGTGTTGTTGGCCAACTCTTGGGCGTTCGTGGAGTTGTCCAAGTCCGGGTCACCGTCGGCTCCGTTGTTTGGATCGATCGAGCCATTGTCGTTCGGGTCCAGATCATTTGCGATTTCCCATGCATTGGGCAGACCGTCACCGTCGGAATCGTCCGGGGGAGACCCAATTTCATCGGCCGGGGAACCGGCAGCGAGGTTGGTGATTTCTACAGTAGTCAGGTCGCTATCCCACATGGCAACTTCATCAATGCTGCCGAGAAAGTTACAGCAATCTGTGGCGCGGAGAATGCCACCAATCGTGGTGGTATCTGTCTCAAAAGCCGGAACAGCTGAGTAGTCAAATGACGAGTCAAGGGTGCCATCAATATAGAGATCGAGTAAGCCATCAGATCCAGCTGAAAAAAGGACATGTCGCCATGTGTCGTCAAAGGCGGTTCCTGTGGAATAGGCATGACCAAAGGTCGCGGCACCACCACCCTGGCGGATGTAAATGTCAACGGTTCCGTTGGCTCCGGTATTGTGTGTTCCGACATTGAACAAGGGAGTGTTGTTCGCGGTGGACCCTTCGGAAAAAATGCGGTCGTCTGAGTTGGCCGTTCCATTTCCCTTGACCCACATCGATACGGTGAAGTTGGTATTGGACGTCAGGGCCAATCCGGTATTGAGCGCACCATAGGTTCCGGCTAAACCGTCAAAGACAGCAGATTTACCGCCTCCGAGAAGTGCCGGAGCATCCTCGGCGTAAGTGACGCCACCAAACATGGTTCCATCGTTGCCCTTGCCGGATGAGTCATCGAAGTTGTCGTCTAATTTCCAGTAGCCGACGAGTTCGGCGCCGAGTGGCAAGGGGAGGATCAGGAGAGAGGCTGCCACGGGCAGCCTTAAGAGAAGAGATTTGGAGTAGTTCATGATTTGTCGGGTTTGTAAAAAAAACGAGCCAGCAGTTATTTACTGCCGACTCGTACAACGAGAGATTTGTTGATTGAGCCGGATCGGACTAGCGACGACGGCGAATCACGATGAGTAATCCAGCAAGGCTCAGAAGAGCGGAAGATGGCTCGGGAATGGCATTGGCCGGGGCACCACTCGCAAGAGCGGAAATTTCGCCGGCGCTCAGGTCCTGATCCCAGAAGCTGACGTCATCGATGCTACCGAGGAAGTTACAGCAATCAGTGGCGCGGAGAATGCCACCAATGGTGGTGGTATCAGTACCAAAGGCCGGAACACCTGAGTAGTTGAATGTCGTGTCAAAGGTACCATCAATATAGAGATCGAGAATGCCATCAGATCCTGCTGAAAAAAGGACATGTCGCCAGGTGTCGTCAAAGGCGGTTCCAGTCGAGTAGGAATGGCCAAAGGTCGCGGCACCGCCACCCTGGCGGATGTAAATGTCAACGGTTCCGTTGGCTCCGGTATTGTGGGTTCCGACATTGAACAAGGGAGTGTTATTTGACGTTTGGCCTTCGGAGAAAATACGATCGTCTGCACGGCCTGAGCCTGCTCCAGCATTTCCCTTGACCCACATCGAGACGGTGAAGTTGGTATTGCCAGTCAGGGCGAGTCCGGTGTCAACCGCGCCGTAGGTGCCAGCTGCGCCGTCAAAGACTGCAGATTGTCCACCGCCAATTGCATCGGCACCGGCACCATAAGTGACACCACCAAACATGGTTCCATTGTTGGCATTTCCGGAAGCATCAAGGAAATCTCCGTCCAAGGGATAATAGGCAATCAACGAGCCATTGGCCGTCGCAAGTGCCGCTCCGGAAAGAAGAAGCGAGGATAAAATTGATTTAGAGGTCATAATAAATGTGTGCTATAGACGAAGCCAGAATGTCGGTCTGTCAGATTAAGGCAAGGTAAAAGGGGAGGGGGTTCGCCATTTTGCTATAGAAATAAGAAGGTTAGCTCGTTTGGTGTGTTTTGTGCCACTCGCGATAAATGACCGGGGAGCTTTCTCCAAAGGCTTGGTGGCGAGCAAATATGCAGCAACTCATTGACGAACGATTCTTGAAGCAGGAACCTCCGGTGTAGCTGCTCCTCGATTGTGAGCATGAGCCCTCTCCTGAATTGACTGGAAACCTATGAACATTATGCCCACCACAAGCGGATTGACCGGGCGATTCGGCCGAATCCTTACGCTCCTTTCCATCAGCCTCTCTTCATGTCTGGCAAAAGAACCCCAGTGGAAATGGGAGCGACAAAGTAGCGGAGTCAAAACGTCGATTCGAGCCTTGTGCGCCGTCGATGAAAAGATTTGCTGGTTCGGGACCGGGAAAGGCACGATTGGCCGAACGATGGACGGAGGGAAAACCTGGAAGCGCTTTGTGGTGGAAGGTGCCGGGGAGGTGGAGTTCCGTGATGTGGAGGCTTTCGACGCAAGACGTTGTATCGCCATGAGCGTAGGCGAAGGCGCGGCGTCGCGGATCTACCGAACGATCGATGGTGGCGAGACTTGGAAGCTCGCCTGCCGGAACAAAGCGCCCGAAGGATTCTTCGACGGGATGGCCTTCTGGGATGAGAAGAACGGGATTCTCGCCGGTGATCCCGTGGACGGGCATCTCGTCATTCTGCGAACCGCCGATGGCGGCGCAACTTGGAAAGCCATCACTTCGCCGCCGAAGATGAAAGAGGGCGAGCATGCCTTCGCCGCGAGTGGAACGCATTTGACGGTGGCGCCGGGCGGTCACGTTTGGGTTGGGACGGGAGGTCGCGTGGCGCGCGTCTTCTATTCCAAAGACTTCGGAAAGAGTTGGTCGATTCTCGATACCCCCATGATCGCGGGAGAGGACTCGACAGGTATTTTTTCCCTTGCCTTCAAGGATTCTCTCCACGGTTTCGCGGTGGGCGGTGACTACACCAAGGAGGCGAAAGGTGAGCGCAACGCCTTCTCGACATCGGACGGGGGCGAGTCGTGGACCTTGCTCAAGGGGGGCGATGGTTTGTCCGTCTTTTCTTTTCGATCCTGTGTTCGAAATGTCCGGGATCCGAAGCGGGTGATTGTCGTGGGGCCGGATGGTTGCAATGTTTCCCGCGACGATGGGAAGACCTGGGCTTCTTTCGGGGATCAGGGATTCCATACCCTCAGTGTAGGAGGAGGCTTGAAGGCGACTTGGGCGGCGGGAAGCGATGGTCGAATCGCGCGACTCAGGTGATCGCGATGACTGCCAGCGCCTTGTCAGTTTTAGAATTCGAGCATCCGGGAAAGGTAGTTTAATTTACAACTCTGAAGCCTTGGCTCTCGATGCTGTGGGATCGAGTTCACAGGCTAAAGCAGCACTTGAGCCGGGAATGTCGGGAACGGCGGTGAAGATGGTCATTCACCGATGACGAACCCGCTTTCGCCATCTTATCAGAGCAGACGTGGCCGCAGAGCTCCGTCATCTGGTCGAAATCACCAAAGCGAGTTGAAATGTTTTTTCCCCTTTTAATTGTCATAAAACTATCAATAGTCTCGCCATGTCTGAATTTTTAACTCCTGAGATTCCCGCGTTGGGAATCATGGCAACCATCGCTGATGAAGACCGTCGTTTGCTGAGCAACTATGGTGAGTTCCTTCCTGCTCAATCGGGCGAAGAGGTCATCCGAGAGGGAGATCCACAGGATTCACTTTATTTTGTGATTTCAGGGCTCCTTCAAGTGAGCTCTCTCAAAGATGGCAAGCGAACGTTCTTGGCCCGAATCGGACCGGGAGAAACTTTCGGCGAGGTGAACGTATTCAATCCGGGAGTTGCCAGCGCCAATGTCACCGCGAAAGAATTCACCCAGATCTGGAAAGCCAAACGTGAAGATTTTGAAGGGTTTGTGAGTTCTTATCCAGAGACGGGAGCAAGATTGCTCATTGAGATCCTTTCAGAAATGTCCGAGCGAATTCGCGTAACGAACTCGCGTCTGGCGACCGCTGAACTGGATGCGGCCGTCCAAAGCATGTGGCATTTTTAATGCGGGCCCGCCAAAAAGTGTTCAGATTCGTTAGACGGGGTCATTCCGAGGAGAGGCATTGTTGCCACCCTGAATTATCGTGACTGCCATACCGGTGCGGGAAAGGCTCCCTCCAAGGTGGGGGGGCGGGGCTCGTTCCCAATCATCATCTCCTTCGTTGACACAAAAAAACCGCTGCCCGGCTTGAAGCTGGACAGCGGTATGAATCTGTTTGCACCGGAGGTATTCCCTGGCGATCAGTCAAAATTTACCGGCGTCGGTTGCGGCGGAGCAATGCGAGTCCACCGAGGCCCAACAAGGCTACTGAAGTGGGCTCGGGAACGGCGCTAAGGCTTGCGATGCTGGCACCGGTTCCACCATTCCAGATCGCGTCGATTTCGGACTGGTTCAGAGCGCGATTCCAGACGGCGACATCATCGATGTTCCCGTTCCAGCCCCTGCCACCTGCGTCAGGGTTGCCGCCGATCTGCATCGCGTTATTTCTGTTCTCGAGAACATACCCCGAAGTGTCAGATCCAACCAAGACTCCGTCAATATACATATTGGTTTCGACGCCACCCTCAACCGTTGCCACCAAATGATGCCAATTGTCAGAGTCATCGAGAGCAGCTGGGAAATTGTGCGGCTTCCGGCCCGAAAACGTCAAGCCGGTTGGCGAGTTACTCGCCCGGGCAATGCGCCAGCCATTCCCTTCGCCTTTGCCTGCCATCGTTTGCCAGTTGGTGTAAAGGGCCTCGGTCGTATACCAGGCGGAAATAGACATGCTGCCAGCAGCGAAATCCATATCGTTCTCGTCACCGCCGATTGAGATAAAGGCCTGGTTGCCACCACTGTTTGCCAGATCAATCGCGCTACCAAACTTTCCAGTCACGAAGGTGCCACTGCCGGTTCCCGTAGTCATCAAGGTGCCAACGTGGGAGGGGTCCACTGCGGCGCTGTAGTCGCCGTCGAGTTCCCAGTATTCGGTGAGACCGTCGACAATTGCTGCTTTTGCTGGAGTCGCAATGCTGAGAACAGCCACGGCGGCTACAGCGAGTGTGGCACCGCCGGTGGGCCGCCCTTTTGTATGATTTCTTTGGTAAGAATTTTTCATGATTTCGTATTTTGCTCGCAGAGAGGGAGGTTTCTCCCCAACCCAAGGAGGAGCGGCTCTCGACGATTCTCGGGATTTCGCTCTATAAATGCCTCTACGTCAACAAGAAAGATGGCTCGCGGGTGAGGCCTGAGGACCTGCCCCGAATTCTTCATTGCACCCGGGGCAACAGAGGGGTTTTGAAGCGTCTGCCCCGGTCGCTCCGACCAGGGATCAAGGATCGATTCGGGAACACGAATCACGTGATTGAGACTAAGGTCTTCCAGGAGAAGAGCTGGTCAGGTTACTGATCTCGATACGGTTTCTGCTGTTTATAAAACTCTAGTCGGCGTTTCATATTATCGACTTTCACTGCGTCCGCCGATGGAGCAAGGAGTGCAATGGCCTTTTCAGCCGTCGCGATGGCGTCCACGAAACGGCCTGCCTCCGCGTAAGCGGTAGCGAGTGTGTCCAGGCCCAGCGGGGAGGTATATTTGCTGAGTTCGCAGAGACGTTCTGCTAGAGCCACTGCTTCGGCCCCGCTTCTAATCTTTGGATCGGGATGGGTTGCAAGAATCCAGGCCAGATTATTCAAGGCCTTGGGCATGTTCGATGCCGTCTTGAGCGCCGCACGGTAGGAGGCCACTGCCTTGCCCTGATCCTTCAAGCCCAACCAGGCTGTCGCGGTATCGACGTGGGCCAGGGCGTTGCCGGGCTGGGCCCGGGTGACCCGCTCCAGCAACGGGAGCGCTACCTCGTACTTTTTCTGGCTGAGATAGACCAATGCCAATTTGCGTTGCGTCGCAAAATCAGAGGGCATGGCCTTGATCACGACACCGTATTGCACCGCAGCTTGATCAAGATGACCTTGTCGCCAATGAAGCTCGCCAAGCAGGGAACGGATTCGTAAATCGTCGGGGTTGGTCACCACTCCTTTTTGCAGGGTCTCAGCCGCGCGAGCGAAAGCCTTGTTCTCCTTTAACAAGACCGCCGCAGTGAAATACGCATCTCCAACCCGCCGGCGGTCACCGGGCGACAACTCGACATCTGCGAATTGATCCGCGTATCCCAGAAGATACCGGTAAGCATGGCCGATCATTGACATGTCAATAAATTGAGCCGAAACCGTGCCGGGACTGGCCACGGGCACCGGATCAAACCACTGCCCTTCAAAAGGCACGGCCGCCTGGCGAAGCTCCTCCGGTGATGCCTTCAACAGTTTGACATCCGCCAACAACTGCCCGACCTCCACGGGACCTCGATAAATGACCGCAACGCGTCCGCGTTCGTCCACAAGGACGCTTGTCGGCACCGGCAGCGGTCGCCAACGGTCGAGCGTCGCGCGTTGAAAGGCATCAAGGGTATCCAGCAACACGCGATCGCCTTTTCCCTGTCTCTTATACACATCTGACGCTGCCGACGATCTACTC
>CAJXVQ010000250.1 GCA_913060685.1 uncultured Verrucomicrobiales bacterium | reverse complement strand
CTACACAGAGTAGATCGTCGGCAGCGTCAGATGTGTATAAGAGACAGGATCTACCCTGCCGTGCACTACACCATGGGCGGTCTTTGGGTTGACTACAACCTGATGTCCAACCTCCCCGGCCTCCACGTTCTCGGAGAGGCCAACTTCTCCGACCACGGAGCCAACCGCCTCGGAGCCTCCGCTCTCATGCAGGGACTCGCCGATGGCTACTTCGTCATCCCCTCCACGATCGCAGTTTACCTCACCGATCAGAAACCCGGCTCAGTCACCACCGACCATGCCGAGTTCAAGAAAGTTGAGAATGTGGTCAAGGACCGCCTCAAGTCACTCCTCGAGATCAAAGGAACCCGCTCGGTCGATTCCTTCCACCGCGAACTCGGACTCCTCGTCTGGGACAAATGCGGCATGGCTCGCGATCGCGCAGGTCTCGAACACGCCCTCAAGCGCATCCCCGAGATTCGCCATGAGTTCTGGACCAACGTCCGCATCCCGGGCTCCGCCAGCGGCCTCAACTCCGAACTCGAAAAAGCAGGCCGCGTCGCCGACTTCATCGATTTTGCTGAAGTCCTCTGCCACGATGCACTCGAACGCGAGGAATCCTGCGGTGGTCACTTCCGCACCGAGCACCAGTTCACCGAGAGCGACCCCCAGGTTCAAGATGGCACCACCCAATCCGGTGAAGCCAAACGTCACGACGACAACTACCAATACGTTGCCGCCTGGGAACACACCGCTCCTGGTGAAGCTCCCATCCTTCACAAGGAAGAACTCAACTTCGAAGAAGTTAAACCCTCCATCCGCTCCTACAAGTAAGCCATGCCACTTCTCAACCTTACTCTCAAAGTCTGGCGCCAGGAAAACGCCAAAACCGAAGGTCGTATCGAGACCTACGAAGCCAAGGAAATTCCAACCTCGGCCTCGTTCCTCGAAATGATCGATATCGTCAACGAGCGCCTCATTCAGGACGGCGAAGAACCCATCCAATTCGACCACGATTGCCGTGAAGGTATCTGCGGGATGTGTTCCATGACCATCAACGGAATCCCTCATTCCAAGGAACAAGGCATCACAACCTGTCAGCTCCACATGCGGAAATTCTCCGATGGCGAAACCATCTGGATCGAGCCCTTCCGCGCCAATGCCTTCCCCGTCGTTAAGGACCTCGTCACCGACCGCAGCGCCTTCGACCGCGTCATTGCCGCCGGCGGATACATCAGCGTCCGCACCGGCTCCGCGCCTGATGCCCACGCCATCCAGATTCCCAAGCCCGATGCCGACACCGCCTTTGACGCCGCCGCCTGTATCGGCTGCGGCGCATGTGTTGCCGCGTGCAAGAACGCCTCCGCGATGCTCTTCGTCTCAGCGAAGGCTTCCCACCTCAACCACCTTCCCCAAGGACAAGCCGAAAAAGACCTGCGCGTCCTCGGCATGGTCAAACAGATGGACGAGGAAGGTTTCGGCAACTGCACCAACCAATACGAATGCGAAGCCGTCTGCCCGAAAGAGATCAACGCCTCACACATCGCCAAGCTCAACCGCGACTACCTCGCCGCCAGCGCCCGCGATTCCGTCTCGTAGAAATCTTGGATCTCATTTCTCTCAAAAAACCCGGGCTCTCCCCGGGTTTTTTCGTCTCCCCGTTCAACCACGCCTACGGAACTTGGACTTCAATCTGAGTATCCGCAACCAAGCCCCGCAACCTACCAACTGGCTTCCTCCCCCAGTTCTGCGTATTCCGCTTTTTCCGTGGTTGAAATATTTCCAGGTTGGAGCCCTCAACCAAGATTCGCGAATATTCGTCAGATTCGTGGTTTAAAAAAATCCCCAACCAAGCCACTCGCCCCTTCTACATGCGTTCATTCGTCCAATGTAAAATGCCTCGGCGCTTCCACCCCGCTCTCCCCCTCCAGAAACATTTCCGCCAGTAGATAAGGCCTCATCGCCTCCCGCACCCGGATCTCCAGCGAATCGCTCTCCAATTCGTAATCCATCCGCAAGGCCCGGCGCCTCACCGCATCCAGCTCCGGGTTCACCTTGAGTTTCACCACCACCCACCGGTCCCAGGCCTCATCAGCCGGCACCTCCTCCGCACTCCCCGGCCACTCCGCCTCCGCCACTCTCCCCAGCACAAAGTCCCGCCACTCTTCGCTCTCCAGGCAAAAGGCCCGCGCATGCCATCTCCGGCCATCCCAGCCAAAGGTCCTCGGCACCATTTCGCGCCAGCGTGACTTCCCGGACTTCACCGAGACATACTTCACCCGCACCCGCCGCAGACCCTGCGCCGCCAGCACCATCACCCGCTCCACCCACGGCTTCCCATCCCGGGGTGGCAAATTCACCGCCCCCAGTAAGCCCGGCTTCCTGCCGGTCCACACCCGCTCCCGCTGCCAGCGCTCCCCCACCATCTCGCCAAAGGCCAGCGTCAGCCCCTCCTCCAGGATCGGCCGATGAAGGACACACATCATTCCCTGAGTCGCCTCATACCTCTTCCGCTTCGTGCTGTAGAAACTCGCCCCCTCATTGAGCTCGAAATACTTCTGCAAGTCCGACGTCGCCTGCGCCGCCGAGATCCCAAATCCTTCCATCAGCTCCTTACGCCCCACAAACCCCCGCCACCAAAGGCGCACCTCCACACTCCGCAGCCGCTCCCGCGCCGCCCAGTTCAATTCATTCGTCGTATTTCCCATCGTCTTAAAATGTCGCAAAAATTTCCAGATGTCTGTCCCCGCCCGCACCAAAAACTCCCCTCATTTTTCCGGAAAGCCATGAAATCAATGCATGACAGATAAGATCTAGGCATCCTCGCTCTTCAAGTCACTTTAAAAAACTACTGTGTCGTCTTTTTAGACCATCTAAAATCCACTCCCCAGCTCATTTCTCACACAAGTGATTAAATCACCTCCTTCCCCCTCCCCCATGACCAAACCCTCCCACTGGAAGGACGATCTCGAGACCAAGCTTGGCGGATCGGGATCCCGGTGCTAACGATTCCCCATGCTTATCGCTCAGCCTTCCGGAGTGCCCAAATCCAGATCAAGGTCTCACTTGATCTCTTCCGCACTCTCAGCGGCACTTTTCTTATCCTCCGCACCTTTCGCCGGTGCGGTCGAAACAATCCAACTCCCGGACTCCGCAGCCCTCAGCAAAGACGGCAAGACTCTCGTCTTCTCCTGGGCCGGTGATATTTGGACCTCCTCGATCGACGGCGGAGAAGCCGAGCGCCTGACCCAGCACCCGGCTCCCGACGATAACCCAAAGATCTCGCGCAATGGCAAATCCATCTTCTTCAACTCCGACCGCACGGGCTCCAAGCAAGTCTTTCGCATCCCCATCCAGGGAGGAAATCCGGAACAGGTCACCTTCCACTCCGAGGGAAGCTTTCTCGAAGACCTTCACCCATCCAAACCCGCCATCCTGGTCAGCGGACTCCGCGACCACGGAGGAAGGAGACCCTACCGCCTGATCGAAAAACTCCTCGACCCAAACAAGGACGAAAAGATCCTCTTCGACGCGACCGCCCGCAATGGCCGCTACTCCCCCGACGGTAAAAAGATTCTCTTCGTCCGTGGCGGAGCACCCACGTATCGCAAGGGCTACCAGGGAGCCCAAGCCGCCAGGATCTGGCTCTACGATCTCGAGAAGAAATCCTTCAGCGAACCCGTAAAAGAGCAAACCGGCTGCCGCTATCCACTCTGGGCACCCGATGGCAAATCTTTTTACTACGTCACCAGCCGCTCCGGAGCCTTCAACATCTGGCAGCATCGCTTCGGCAAAAAAGGCGACCGCCAGCTTACCAAATATCCCAACGATAGCGTCTTCGTCCCCGCCCTTTCGCGGGACGGGAAGACCCTCGTTTACCGCCATCTTTTCGACCTCCACCAACTCTCCACCAAACGGGGATCCAGCCCGACAAAGATTCAGCTCTACCATCGCACCACCCTGCCCCACCCCGCCAACGAGGCCCTCACGATGCGTGGCACCCGCGATTCCACCGTCACTCCGACCGGCCTGGAATGGGCCTTCGAAGCGGGAGGCGAAATCTGGGCCATGGACACCGTGCTCAAGGAACCCCACCGCCTCACCGACTCACCCGCCCACGAATCCGATGTCCACTTCGCCAAGGACGGGCAGTTTATCTACTATCAAAAAGACAACGGAGTGACCGTCAATTATTGGCGCATGTCCAAGACCGACCCGAAAGAGTTTTGGTGGAACGCCGGAGCTTTCGAACACGAGGCCATCACCAAGGGAGACAAGGACAAGGGGGGATTCGCCCTCAGCCCCAAGGAGGACATGATTGCCTTCGTGGAATATCCGGGGACGCTTTACCTCGCCAAACCCGATGGTTCGGAAGCCCGCAAACTCATCGAGAAGTGGGCCTCCCCTTCCTTCGTCTGGGCCCCCGATGGCCGGCACATCGCCTACTCCGTCGAGGACGAAAATTATAACAGCGATATCTTCATCGTCGCCACCGATGGCAAAAGTGAACCGGTCAATGTCTCGCGTCACCCGGATAGCGACTACTATCCACGTTGGTCGCCGGACGGTAAAACCCTCGCCTTTGTTGGTCGTCGTCACTCCACCCAGACCGACCTATTCTTCGTGCATCTCGAGCGCGAGACCCACTTCCGCAGCGACCGCGATGCTCGGGTCGAATCAGCCCGCCGGGCCATGTCCCAGGACCCCAAATACAAGGAACCCAAAAAGGAGGCTCCCAAGAAGGAAGCCCCAAAGGAGGAAAAGAAAGAAGAAGGCCTCGGGAAGAAAATCCTCAAGGGACTTGGGATTGGCAAAGGCAAGGAAAAGGAGGAGGAAAAAGTGGAGGAGGAAAAACCCGCGATTGACTTCGAAGACCTTCACAAGCGCATCCAACGGATCCCGCTCAATGGCATGAGCCCGTCCCAGCTCCACTGGATGCCTGACTCTAAGAACCTCATCTTCCAAACCGGTGGCAACATCTACCGGATCGCGGCCAAAGCCGGTTCCAAAGCCTCCGTCATGGTCAAGGCCTCCGGCACCATCGTCCGCTATCGCGACACTGATAAGATCTATCTCTTGTCGAATGGCGCCCCCGCTTTTCTCTCCAAAGGCCGCGTGAGCAGCTATCCCTTCACCATCCTCATGGACCGCGATCGCGCCCATTACCAGCGCATGGGATTACGCCTCGCCTGGCGCACCCTGCGGGATAAATTCTACGACCCACGCCTGAACAACCGCGACTGGAACGCCATCCGGAACAAGTATGAGATCGCGGCCTCCGAGGCCCCGACCAAGACCACCTACGCCCGCGTCATGGCGCTCCTCCTCGGGGAACTCAATGCCTCCCACATGGGATTCTACCCCAACCCCTTTCCCAAGGAGTGGAAATTCGACGAAGCCTGGCGCAGCGATACTCCGCACCTCGGCATACGCTTGGACGAAACACGGCGCGTCACCTTCGTGCATCCCAACGGTCCGGCAGACCGCCCCGGCAGCCGGCTCAATCCCGGCGACCTCATTCTGAAGATCGATGGCGAGTCTCTTCGTTCCGATGATTCACTCACGCAAACTCTCAACGGCCGCCTTGATCGCGACATCATCCTCACCGTCAAGGGCAAGGACGACGAGGAATCCCGCAAGGTCACCATTCGCCCCACCAGCTACTCCGCGGCCCGTGCTCTGGCCCAGGCCGCGCAACTTGATGCCAGCAACGACAAAGTTGCCAAAGCGACCAAAGGAAAACTCGGATACCTGCACGTCGCACGCATGATGTGGGACGAGTTCGAAAAATTTGAGCACCACATTTACGAGCGTGGTGCAGACAAAGACGGGCTTATCATTGACGTGCGCGACAACGGAGGAGGCAACACCGCCGACCACCTTCTCACCGTCCTGACCCAGCCCCTGCACGCATACACCGTCGGGCGAAATGGCAGGATCGGCTACCCCCAGGACCGGCATGTTTACGCCAGCTGGACCAAGCCCATCGTCGTGATCTGTAATGAAAATTCCTTCTCGAATGCCGAGATCTTTTCACACGCCATCAAGACGCTGAATCGCGGCAAGGTCGTCGGCATTCCCACCGCCGGTGGAGTCATCTCCACCGGATCAGCCAATATTCTGGGTCTCGGCCGCATGCGCCTTCCAGGCCGTGGCTGGTTCCTCCCGCAGAATGGCGAGGACATGGAACTCTACGGAGCAGTTCCCCATGTTATCATCGATGTCCGCCCCGGAGACCTTCCTTCCGGAAACGATCCTCAATTGGACAAAGCCATCGAAATCCTGAAAAAAGAGGTGAAGGAGCGCAGCCTCAAGATCACTCCTCCGGTTTACAGCTCGGAGAGGAAGTAAGCCCGTAACACGGGCGTCCCGCCTGTATTCCCTCGATATCATCCTCCCGGACCTCAGCGGCACATTCCCAGCCAAACAGGCGGGACGCCCGTTCTACTCCCGGCCTCCAATCTATCGCGGCCTCAACATCTCGAACCCGGGAAGGTTTCGCAGGATTCCAAAGCAGACCAAGAGCGCGAGAATCACCCAGAGAAACCAGAGACGAATTCGAAAGGGCTGAAGAAAGAGCACCTTCGAAAACTTCTCCCGCATTGCCGCGAGGAGGATCCAGAGGCTCCCAAAAACCACGCCGCTTACGAAGAGGAGATTATTCTGCACCGCTTCGATGATGCGGCCATCGCCCAGAGCCAAGGCTGATCGTGTTGCCCCACACCCCGGGCAAAGCAAGCCGGTGTGTTGATGAAAAAGACAAGCCGGCATCGCCGGGCCCAGCCATCGGGCTGAAGCGACACCCAGCAGCAGAAGCGGAACACTAAGCACCCAGCGGGGCCACGTCCCCCTATGGGGACTCGATTTCATCGAAGTCGATGTAGCTGGGGCCTCCGGTTTCTGAAATACTCGAACCAATCATCATCAAAGCAAAAATCACGATGCCGAAGTAACCGCAAATCAAACCTGCGATCGCCATCCCTCGCCCGGTTTGGGAATTCTCAGGATTCTTCAGCTGGTTCAGACTGAGGTGACCGCAAATCACGGCCGGAATACCGAGAAAAATCCCGCCACAAAAACAGAACAACACCAGCGAGAGAATCCCACAAACCATACTCGCGATTGCGAGACCGTTTGTCACCGGCAGACTCGGGCCGGGTCGATAGCTCGCACCCTCAAGCCCAGCTAACGGCGGTGCATAAGGTGATTGGGGAGAAACGGGAGGCACTCCCCCATCCTGCGGTATCCCCGCAACCGGAGCCACGGGCACTTGGGCAGCAACCGCAAATTGTGGAAGCTCCTGCAGAGGCTGCCACGAGGACATCCCTTCACACCAAATCAGATCCCGTGGCCCGACTTCGCCCGTCACAATTCGAGCCCGCAGCGTGGTCTCATCAATGGGACCATACTGTTGACCTTCTTTACCGTAAAACCACTCTACCATCTCAATTTAGGCGGATTACATTCCCATGATCTGATATCCGCCATCCACGTAGAGGACTTGTCCCGTGATCGAAGCTGCGCCTTCACTGGCGAGGAAAACCCCGGTCGCGCCGAGCTCGTCGGTCGAGCAGGAACGCTTCAAGGGAGCGTGCTCCTCGTAGTGCTTGATCATGGTGCCAAATCCCGCAATGCCGCGTGCCGCCAGAGTCTGGACTGGTCCGGCGCTGATGCAGTTGACCCGGATCTTCTTCGGACCGAGATCATAAGCTAAATAGCGGGTCGAAGCCTCAAGGCTGGCCTTGGCGACGCCCATCACGTTGTAGTTTGGAACGACCTTGGCCGCTCCATAGTAGCTCATTGCCACAATGCTGCCACCATTGGGCATCATCGGAGCCGCACGCTGAGCCAGGGCCACCAGAGAATAGGCGCTGATATCATGGGAAACACGAAAAGCCTCGCGAGTTGTCGACAGAAAATCCCCCTCGAGAGCCTCCTTCGGGGCAAAAGCCACGGAGTGCAAGACAAGATCAATGGTGTCGGTGTGCTCCTTCACCTTGGCAAAAAAAGCATCAATTTGCTCATCACTGCTCACGTCACAAGGATAAAGAGGAACGTCGTCTCCGAAGGTCCCCGCCAATTGCTCGACGTTGTCCTTCAGGCGATCGCCCTGATAGTTGAAAATCAATTTGGCCCCGGCATCAGACCACGCCTTGGCAATGGCCCACGCAATACTCCGCTTGTTTGCGACCCCGAAAACGACTGCGGTCTTCCCGCTCAGTGGCTTGTCATTCATTGGAGTGAGCATCCCCCAAGCCTTTCACAAAGGCAATGATTTTGCGAAGCACCGGGTTCGCCCCTCTCTTCTTTCCCTTTTTTGCTGAGTGAGAACTTCTTGGAGATTCGCAAGTAAGACCACGCCCGGACCGAGCGTAAAACCACCATGCGCCTCGCTTGGTCAATTTTCATGATTCTCAGCGGAGCTTTGCACGCATTCCCCGACTCCCCCCGCCCACCCAAGGCCACTCCCACCGGGAAACACTGGGCATTCAAATTCCCCGTCGCCAACGACCTCGGGATTGACGCCCTCATCGACGCCAATCTCAAAAAAGCCAAGCTCTCACCCGCACCCCAAGCCTCACGCGAGATCCTCATCCGCCGTGCCTACCACGTCCTCACCGGCCTCCTCCCCACTCCGGATGAACGCAAAACATGGCTCACCGACTCCCGGCCCGACTGGCTCGACCACCTTGTCGACAACCTCCTCGCCCGCCCCGCCTTCGGCGAACGCTGGGCCCGCCACTGGCTCGACATCGCCCGCTACGCCGACACCCGCGGTGCCGCAAACCCCGAAAGCGAAGACTACCCCTACGCCTACACCTACCGCGACTGGGTGATTCGGGCCTTCAACGAATCCCTTCCCTACGACCAATTCCTCCATCGCCAGATCGCCGCCGACCTCATGGACTTGCCGCGTGAAGAACTCGCCGCTCTCGGCTTCCTCACCGTTGGTCGTGCCTATCAAGGAGGTCAAAACAACCTCGTCATCGCCGATCGTATCGATGTCGCCACCCGCTCCACCATGGGCCTCACCGTGGCCTGCGCGCGCTGCCACGATCACAAGACCGACCCCATTCCCACCGCTGACTACTATGCCCTTTACGGAGTCTTCAATAGCTCCAGCGTCCCCCGGGAACTCCCTGTGATTGCGGAACCCTCCCAAGAACCCGCCGCCATCGCCTACCGGGCCGAACGTGACAAAAAAGCACTCGCCGTTCACCAACACGTCAAAACGTGCGTGCCCGAATACGAAACCCCGGCCGACCTCCTCAACTTCAATCTCCCCGGCGGAATCAACAATAAGATCAACCAAACCCCTGTCTCTTATACACATCTGACGCTGCCGAC
>CAJXVQ010000249.1 GCA_913060685.1 uncultured Verrucomicrobiales bacterium | reverse complement strand
TCTACACAGAGTAGATCGTCGGCAGCGTCAGATGTGTATAAGAGACAGGTCAAACTTCATACTTTGTGCAAGCTATGTTTTTCCGAAGGGCTTCGTAAGATGATCTCTTGGATCGACGGGACCCGAGTGATCGTCGGGAGGCATGAGGTCTTGTGCGATTGGTGAATTCCGCAGGGATGATGGGTGACGATCAAGGGTGGTCGGCACCAGCGACTCAACGAGGATGGAGCTATTGGCGGACAGGAGGAATCATGTTGAGCTGATTGAAACGGATGGTTCTGCATGACTAAATTGAGGGTTTCATTGAGTGATGCTCCGTTCCGAAGGAAATCGGCTCATGAATTGTGATGAAATCTTCGAGTGGAGCGATTCGGTGGCGACAAGCGCCCACTCTCAAAGAGATTTCAGAGTAATCAAGCGATGATCGAGGGGACGTGGGTCGTCGCAGATCTCTCAGTTCGAGTGACAGTCAATGGCTCTTATGACACTGCTTTCCTTACGGCGGTTTCATCGATGTCTTTCCCCGGGCGGGCGCTGCCGGCAAATTGGTTAAAATTTGGCGTCCCCGAGGAAGTCGGAGAGGAGCAAAAAAAACTGGTCTTCCCGGAAATCCGGAAAGACCAGTCTGTTGAAACAGAAGTTGGAAGGTTTCCTTACTTCCTGCGACGCAGGAAGAAGGCAGCGGAGAGGAGGAGGCCGATCCCAAGTCCAGTGCTTGGTTCAGGTACTTGAATGATGTCGCCTTCGATTAACGCACTGTCTGTATCCTGCATAAATGACAAGGATTCTCCGGCAGATAGAGGGGTGCTACTACCAGGCGAAGGTTTTTGAAGAAGAACGTCAAGTTGAAGGAAAGTATCTCCAACAGCTTCTTCTGCGCCGGTCAATCTCAGTGAGTCAGAATAAAAAACCCATGCATTGTGGGGACCATCAGTGGCGTTAGTAATAGCGAAGTTAAGGCCACGATCCGAACCGGGCGTTCCTTTGTCTGGCAACTTCGTATCAAACACGGTGTCACCTGGCCGTGAGTTGATGCTGAATCCAGTGATACTTGCGGTAGGATCGTTATTTGTGAGAGTCCAGTCGTTATAATAAGTAGAACCAGCATTCGACAAACCACCCTGTGTGAGAGAGAACCTGTCCGGCACAACTGCGCCGCCTGAGATAGCATCGGTTTCGACCCAAGTTTCGGTCGCTGTGCTCGAATCAGAGAAAGTCACCGTGACCACCATGCCTCCCATCTGACCACCGGAAGTCACGAATGAATTCAGTCCAGTCGTCCGGTAGGGTGTCGGGTTTGTTTTTTGGATTGTTACAGTGGCGGAGGCAAGTCCTGTGAAGAGCGTCGTGATCGACGATCCCAGTAATAGATATTTCATTTTCATGTGTTGGTTTTATTGGCAGGATAAAGGCATCAAAATCCCTCGTTGCGAATTTCTAACCTATGTTTTGCGGATGCCCAGATAAAAATTAGGTTTTTTTGCTGGCCGACACGATCGGTGCGGTGGCGCTGACTTCGGAGAAGAAAAACTAGCATTTTAAGTAACTCGTAGAAACCAGTCTGTTGAAATAGAAATTGCAAGGCTTTCTATTTTCTGCGCCGCAGGAGGGAGGCGCAGGAAAGGAGGAAGGAGAAACCGAGTCCGGTTCCTGATTCCGGAATCGGAAGGGGTAATATCATCGGGGAGAAGCACGTTGTCCGTATCCTGCATAAATTTCAAGGAGTTGCCGAAAGCTAACGCAGTGTTCAATGAGACGTCAACTAGGGATTGTTGCGGAGCCAAAGGTCCGACGCACCATGGCGATTCGTTTTCAGCGGTTGGCCCTTAGCTTTTTCTCGGTGGATGATGCGGTCGACCGGGCGAATCGCTGACAGCCGACAGCGCATACCTTGTCGTTATTTTATTTCTGTATCTGATCGCCTTGGTGGCGGATGGATAGGGGTGATGTGATAGGGGTGATGTTGACATTCTCTATGAGAAGGAGTAACTAACCTTATTTAGTGATTTTTCCATGAAAATTCTCCTTGTTGATGATCACGCCATCGTGAGGCGCGGTGTGATCTCGCTGCTACAGGAGTATTTCAAGGATGTTGAGTTTGGTGAGAGCGGGGATGCGCGGCAAGGGTATGATGCGGCGGTCGGAGGTGATTGGGACTTGGTGCTGATGGATATTAGGATGTCGGGTCGGAGTGGGCTGGACTTTATTCAAGACGTCAAGCGGGCCAAACCTGCCCTTAAGGTGCTGGTGTTCAGTGCTCACCCAGAAAAGGATTATGCGATGCGGGCCTTGAAACTGGGGGCTGCGGGTTATGTCTCGAAACAAGGCGCGGCGGAGACGCTGGTCACGGCTGTGGAGCGGGTTCTATCAGGCGGGCGCTATGTCAGCCCCGCCCTCGCCGAGCATCTGGCGGATTCCGGTTCCGGAGGAAGTGGTGAGACCTCTCATGAGTCGCTTTCGAATCGCGAGCTTGAGGTGCTAAAGTTGATCGCCTCGGGAAAAACACTCAAAGAGATAGGGGTGGAGCTGGCATTGAGCGAAAAGACGATAGCCACTTATCGCGGGCGGATCGCTGAGAAGATGGGCTTGTCCAGTAATGTGGATTTGACGCGTTATGCGATGCGCCACGGACTGGTCGATTGAGCTTCGTGAGATTGTGGGGTGATTACCCGACCATATCAGCCAGTAAATAGCCTTTCTAAGCTGGGAATCCGTGCCAAGCTCCTTCCGGACAGGGTTTCATAGCGATCTGTAAGGCTGACAGGCCGGATGGCCACTTGGGCATCCACCAAACAATTCTCCTTCGCACGCGCAATATAGCGTAACAAAGGAATAAAGAGCGTCGTTCTTCCGGGGGGGGGAGCGGCGCTCAATTCTTATGAAACGACAAGTTTCATCGATGTCTTTCTCTGAATTGCGGTGGCGGCAGTGGGAACCGGCATCCATTTGTTGAAACGAGCCCCCGTCTGCTGCGTTTTTTTGACCTCAACAGGGAGCTTCAAAAGCGGAGCGACCACCGTGGCGAAGTCGGTCCCGTTTTCGATCATGGTCTGCGCCATTTTATCAGTCATGTTGCGATTCTTAAGCTCGTGCCTCGAGAATGAGATTGAAGGGAGTTTCTGCGGCACGTTTGAAGGAGCTGAATCCAGCTTCATCGACGACAATTTCTCTCAGTTTTTTCTCGCCGGCCTGGGCACCCAGCGCTGCGCCCGTTTCCTGAGCGAGAGAGGTTGGAACGCAAACCATTGTCGAAGCGGAATAAAACATTCGTCCAACTGGATTCAGATTTTCCTGCAAGCTGTCTCCGGCCATCGGCTCAACGAGCATGACGGTTCCTCCGGGTTTGAGTGCCTTCTTAATCGTCTTCAGGGCACCGACCGGGTCGCCCATGTCGTGGAGGCAATCAAAGAGGGTGATGAGATCATAGTGCCCGGGCAAATCTTTGGCCTCTTGGATGTGGAAATCGAGGTTTGTAAGGTTGTGCTCCCCGAGATGCTTTCGCGCCTCTTCGATCGACCGTTCGTGGAAATCGAAACCGTGAAACTTCGAATTCGCGAAGGCTTCGGCCATGATTAAGGTGGAGATGCCGTGTCCGCATCCTATGTCGGCCACTTCGCCACCATTTTCAAGTTTCTCAACAACACCCTCCAAGGCGGGGAGCCAAGCCTGGATGAGATGATTTTTGTAGCCCGGTCGGAAGAAGCGCGCAACCGAACAGGAGAGGCATTGCGACTGATCGCCCCACGCGACTCCTTCGCCAGTTCGAAAGGCTTCAAGAACCTTTGGCATGTTGTCCACAAATGCCGCAGCCGATCCAAATGCCGGGGCCAGATAGAATGGGCTATCCCTGTTAGCAAAGACGAAGGCCTGTTCAGGCGACATCGAGAAAGTGTCCGTGGCAGGATCATAGCAAATGTAGTTTGAAGCGGCCTGTGCTGAGAGCCATTCCCGAAGATAGCGTTCGTCCAGGCTCGTGTTGTTCGCGAGTTGCGCGGACGAGATTGGACCGTGTTCATCGAGGGTCTGGTAGAGCCCGAGGCTCTCCCCGATTTGAACGAGGGGAATGCTAAAGGCACCACCGAGATCCTGCAGAATACCGCCGATCAGAGAGTTGAGATTATCTTCATTAATTTGGCCTTTGGAATCTTTAGGAGATGTCATTGTGATGATTTTATAGATTATGAAGAGATAGGGTTATTAGGAGTGCTGATCGACGTCAATCAGCAATTGTGAGAGGCGGATGCACCAATTCAAGATTCTTCTCGTTTGTCGATCGCGGTGGCATGGTGTCTGCGTGGCCGCGGGATCCCTGTCGCAAACATCGGTGCCTTCGCTCGGTGGTCCGCCTCGTGAGATCGTTCACTGGCCGGGGTGGGCCGCCTCCGTCGTGATGCTTGCGATGTTAAGCGGAGGGAATACCGTCCGCTGGCAGATGCCGACAGGGTCTAATAAGGTTTACTCGGGAATGAGCTTCACAATTGCCTCGTGAACTTCTTCGGGAGTCTGGTCGGCATCGATGCGGTGGATGAAATCGTCGTCGAGTGAGGCGAAGACGTCGTGGCACTTTTGCAGGGCGTCGCGTTGTTCGAATTCGTTGGCCTGTCCGTCGCGGACGCCGATGCGTGAAAGAGCGGTGTCGAGATCGAGTTCGAGGATGAAGACGAGGTCGGGGAGTGGGGCGAATTCCTCGTTGATACGGCGGATTTCGGCTGGGTCGAAACCACGGATTCCTTGGTAGGCCATGGTTGAAAAAAAGTAGCGGTCGAGAATGACGACCGCACCCCGGGCGAGGGCGGGCTTGATGAGGGTTTCGACGTGTTCCTTACGATCACGATGAAAGAGGTCGAGTTCTTCTTGGGAAGAGAGTCGGCCGGTCTCGGCCGACTGCCGAAGCCGCGTGCCGTGAGGCCCGTCGGTGGGTTCCTTCGAAGTGATGACTTCGCGGCCCCTCGCCCTGAGAGTCTCGGCGAGCAGGCCGACCTGTGTCGACTTGCCGGTGCCGTCGATGCCTTCAAAGACGATAAACATGGAATGAAAATTTGGCGCGCCCAGCAGGACTCGAACCTGCAACCCCCGCATTAGAAGTGCGATGCTCTATCCAGTTGAGCTATGGGCGCTTGACGGGGAGGGTTCTAGCGAGACCTTTTGCAGCAGACAAGGCGGATGAGTCGCAGGAGGGTAGATTTTTTTCGACTTCGCTCTTGGACGGGATTTTGAGGCCTTCTTTTGCGATCTGCTCGAGGTCGCGGGGATAGTCAGAGGCAGGGAGGATTTCTTCGGCGAGATGAAAACAGGCCCAGGCACGCCAACTCCGGAGTTCGGAGTGATTTCCGGACATTCGCGAGGCGAGATGTTGAAAGTGGCGCACGGGATTTCCGATGAATGATTCATCTGATCGATGGGTGAGATACCAGGCGAGGGCGGGGTAGGGTGCCGGAAGATCCGGGACCATGGCCGCTTTGTTGAGCTGGAGAATGGCTTGAGCGGTTTTTTTCTGCTGCCAGAGTGACTGGGAGAGTTCGTGGCAGGCTTGATGGAAGAGCGTTCCACATTCGCTGCGATGACGCCGGGTGTGTTCGGGGCCCAGGTCGGGGGGGGCTGCTGGAAGATGAGGATTCAACACGATTTTAATTTTAGGTTTCCCGATGGGCCGTGGCGAGTCACAATCCCGCCAGTTCTTCATGGTTGAAACTTGGCAACAAATCGCGCTTGGAGTGCTCGTTCTTCTCGTTTTCACGAGTTTTATCAAGGAATGGGTTTCACCCGAGATTGTGGCACTGGGCGCTCTCGTCTCGTGCGTGCTGATCGGGGTGCTTCCGATAGCGGTCCCTGCGTCGTCTCTCGATGGGCTACAGGGAGAGGCGCTGGCCGAGGCTTTGCGAATGTTCAATGCGGACGCCTTGCGGGTTTTTGCGCATCCGGCTCCGATTACAGTGGCCTGTATGTTTATTTTAAGTGCGGCCTTGGAGCGGACGGGGGTGATTGAGATTCTGGGGAATTGGTTTGAGCGCACGGCGGGCAAAAGCCCCACGCGAATGCTTGTCATGATGATTCTTATCGTGGCCGGACTCTCTGCTTTCATGAACAACACCCCGGTGGTGGTGGTCTTTTTACCCATCGTCCTCGGGATTTGTCGTCGCAAGGACTGGCGCGCTTCGAAATATCTGATCCCTCTTTCTTACGCGGCGATCGTCGGCGGAACAATTACCATTATTGGGACCTCGACCAATCTTGTGGCGTCGGGAATAGCGGCCGATTATGATCCGGATTACGCTTTCGGTTTTTTCGATGTCACTCCGCTTGGGATCGTCTTTGTGGCGGTGACTTTCGTGTATCTTTTGACAATCGGGCAAAAACTTCTGCCGGACCGTGTGACTCTGGCTGCTTTGATCGATAGCAAGGACTCGCGCGAGTTCATTACCCGTGCTTTTGTTTCAGAAAAATCGCCACTCATCGGGCAAAATTTCATCGAATCGTCCCTGAAGAAGATGAAAAAAGCTCGCGTGATCGATGTCGTTCGCGATGGAAATCGCGTTCAACAGGGTCTTAATAAGGTGGTTTTTGAAGAGGGAGATGAAATTATCATCAAGGGGAGGCTGGGTGATTTGATGGGATTGTCAGATCAGGATGGCATCACGCAAGGCACTCCGGACCAACTCGGGTTGGAAGATGTCCGAACCGAATCGGCGGTGATGATGGAGGGGATTATTGGCCCTGATTCGAGCCTCGCGGGGAAGAGTTTGAAGGAGCTGAATTTTCGTCAACGGTATGGTGTGATCATTGCTGCGGTGCATCGCAGGGGAAGGAACCTCAGAGAGAAATTTGAGGATGTGAAGCTGGCATTCGGCGACACTCTCCTCGTGCAGGGACCGGCGAGACGGATGCAGCAACTCTTTGATTTAAAAGATTTTATTAATTTGAGTGAGCCCAAGGAGATTGCCATTCGTTCGAAAAAAGCTCCTTTTGCGATTGCCGCGATATTGGCCTTCATGGTGGTGGGCCTGCTTTCGGGGATCAATGTCATCCCTGCCATTCCGATTGTGCAGGTGGCCTTGTGCGCGGCGGTTTTCGTTTTGCTGACCGGCTGTATCGATCCCTCCGAAGCCTATCAATCGATTGAGTGGAAGGTCTTGTTTTTGATCATCGGCATGCTCGGGTTGGGACAGGCCCTGCAATATTCGGGCGTGGCCGAACTGCTGGCCAATAAGGTTGTGCATGCCACGGAGGGAATGGATCCGCGTATCTTGGTCGCTCTGGTTTACCTGCTTGCAGCGGTTATGACTGAAATGGTGAGCAACAATGCCGTTGCGGTTCTACTAACACCCATCGGGATTATGGTTGGGTTGGAACTTGAGCTGAATCCCAAGACCTTTATTGCGGCGGTCATGTTTGGTTCCTCGGCGAGTTTCGCGACACCAATCGGCTATCAGACCAATACTTTCGTCTACGGAGCGGGAGGTTATAAATTCGGCGATTTTTTCCGGGCAGGATTTCCTTTGGCGGTGATTCTTTGGATCGTGGCCTCACTTTTAATCCCGGTGATTTGGCCCCTCTGAAATTTCCGTCTGACATACATTGACCAAGCGCCAAGGTGGGAGTAAGAGCAGGTGTCTATGAAAGCTCCTATCACAGTTTCTGTCACTGGCGCCGCCGGTCAAATCGGTTACGCCCTCCTCACTCGTATTGCTTCCGGCTCCATGTTTGGACCCGACCAACCGGTGAATCTCCGCCTCATCGAGATTGAGCCTGCGATGGGCGCTCTCGCGGGAACGGTCATGGAACTTGATGACTGTGCCTTTCCTCTTCTGAATGAAATCGTCCCAACGTGTGATTTGGCTGAAGGATTCCGCGGGACGGATTGGGCGCTTCTTGTGGGTTCGGTTCCCCGGGGAGCGGGGATGGAGCGGAACGATCTTCTGGGCATCAACGGCAAGATTTTCACCGGGCAAGGGCAGGCGATTGCCGCCAATGCTGCTCCGGGTGTTCGGACCCTCGTCGTCGGAAACCCTTGCAACACAAATTGTCTCATCGCGATGAACAACGCGGCGGGAATTCCCAAGGAGCAATTCTTCGCCATGACTCGTCTCGATGAAAACCGCGCCAAGAGCCAGCTCGCTACCAAGGCCGGCGTTCCCAGCAACGATATCTCAAATCTCTGTATCTGGGGCAATCACTCCGCCACCCAGTATCCCGACTTCACCAACGCGAGGATCAAGGGGCAACCCGTCACTGATGTGATCACGGACCGTGCCTGGCTCGAAGGCGAGTTCATCTCCACCGTGCAACAACGTGGCGCCGCCATCATCAAAGCACGTGGCGCAAGTTCCGCCGCTTCTGCCGCCAATGGCGTGGTCGATACCGTCCGTTCTCTCACGACACCAACTCCCGCAGGCGACTGGACCAGCGTTGCGGTCTGCTCTGATGGTTCTTACGGAATCCCCGAAGGACTGATCGCCTCCATGCCCATCCGCACGGATGGCAGCACTTGGGAAGTGGTTCAGGGCGTTGAGCTCGATGAATTCTCCCGGGTAAAAGTGGACGCGTCTGTTGCCGAGCTTGCGAGCGAGCGCGAGGCCGTGTCTGACTTGATTCCTTCCTAATCTGACAGACGGATCATGGCATCACCATTGGTAATTGCAGGTCGTGAGTTCGGCTCGCGACTCATGCTCGGGACGGGGAAATTCCCGTCCAACGAACTCATGGGTGATGCCTTGGCTGCTTCCGGGACTGAAATCGTCACCGTCGCACTTCGGCGGGCGGACCTCAGCGGACAGGCGGATCCTTTCGCCAACATTCTCGATTTCATCGATCCCGAGAAATATCTGCTTCTACCAAATACGAGCGGAGCCATGAATGCCGAGGAGGCCATTCGCCTCGCGCGCTTGGCGGCCGCAGCGGGTCTGCCGAAGTGGGTGAAGCTCGAGATCCACCCGGATCCGACCTATCTTTTGCCAGACCCGATCGAGACTCTGAAAGCCGCTGAGCAGTTGGTCAAAGAAGGCTTCACCGTTCTTCCCTACATCAATGCCGATCCGGTTTTGGCGAAACGACTTCAGGAAGTGGGCACAGCCACCGTCATGCCACTCGGCGCGCCGATTGGCAGTAACCGGGGGATTTCAACCCGCGACCAGATTCGGATCATCATCGATCAGGCTGAAGTGCCGGTCGTGATCGATGCTGGAATCGGTGCACCCAGCCATGCGGCTGAAGCGATGGAAATGGGTGCCGATGCGGTGCTCGTAAACACTGCGATTGCGATCGCTTCCGATCCCTGTCGGATGGGGAACTGTCTCTTATACACATCTCCGAGCCCACGAGACCGAGGCTGATCTCGT
>CAJXVQ010000248.1 GCA_913060685.1 uncultured Verrucomicrobiales bacterium | reverse complement strand
TCTTTGGATTTTCAGCGATCACCGGCCGGGAGCCGGCCCTGCCCGAACAACTCAACATCGCAATCATCGCCCCAAGTGCCGATACCGCAATCAACAACAAGGACACCCCGCCGAGAACATAGTCTCTTTTAAGAATCATCGGACGCTGGGGTGACGATGATTTTGGGAAGATCACAAAAGCATAAACCGCTCCCGTCGCCAGCCCCCCAAAGTGCGCCGCATTATCGACAAACTTGAACCCCAAGGCTCCAATCACGACAAGAGAAACGAGAATTCCGGCAAGGCGACGTCGCGCCGGCCTCGGAACCAAGACCAAGTGCAAGGTCTCAAAGACAAGCAGGAATCCCAGCAAACCACAGACCACTCCCGAAACTCCCACAGTAATTCCCAGAGGAATCCACGACACTGTCGCCCATCCGGCTCCCAGAATACTCAGGAAAAATACGCCCACCAAATGAGGCCACTTTGCCAGGATCTCCACCCTCCGTCCCAGATACCAAAAAGCACTCGCATTGAGCGCGAAGTGAATGACGTTTCCGTGCATAAATGCCGCCGTAAACATCCGCCAAGTCTCTCCACGGGCATATTTCACCTTATCCAACCCGGCTTCCAAAATCCCCCGATCAGGAGTCAGGACCTGAACCACGCCTACCAGACCGACGATCGCCAAAAGCACGATCGTTAAAGGCGTTTTTTGCGATTCCATCCAGAGATCAAATCGGGCCTCCGGGATTTCTTCAGCGAGATATTTTTCGGTAATTTTTTTCGCCGTTTTGCGCCCTTTGTATGATTCCCACCAAGGCCGTGCCGTGAAGTAGAGAAACGCAAAAACAGCGAAGACAAGAAATTCAACCCTGGAAAATCCAAACGCTTGCCCGTTCTTTAGGAAGGCATACGCTCCGTATAGCACCGCCATCCCGGTAAAGGGCAATGAGCGCTTTGCGGCCCCCTCATCCTCATCGGCAAAAATCAGGCGGCGCTTCTTCAGCGAATCCGCTAGTTCCGGGACCTCCTCGGGTGAAATCAGCCTTAAATGCGAAGGAGTCCAAACCCAGGCCAAACGTCCCTTGCCGGTATCGAGAAACGCCTTGAGTTCCTCGAGCGATCCAAACGATTGAATCCCGCCCTTGCCATCAGCGGCTCCAAAATCTCCTTCTTCCGGCTTTACCGAAAAGGCATCCTCGCGGGCCCAAGCTGGCAAAGCGGGCTCGCTCATCATCTCATCGTAGTGAGATTATTCTCACTCAGGGGTCGTTCCTTCGGGAGTTGCTTCCTCAGGAGTTGCTTCCTCGGGAGTTGCTTCCTCAGGAGTTGCTTCCTCAGGAGTTGCTTCCTCAGGAGTTGCTTCCTCAGGTGTCACGGGAGCAAGCCCCTCGGGGAGGTCCGTTCCAAGAATATCTTCCGGGGTCGCTTTCTTCTCAGCAGGAGTGTTCGCTGTCGAACCACCGTCGGAAGCGTAGTTCTTACCCTCGATCGAATTGCGCTTGCCCATCAAGATGGCCAGCACGAGCGAAAACACGAAAAAGAGAGTGCCGAGATAGACGGTGCCTTTTTGAAGGACGTCTGTCGTGCGGGCTCCCCAGGCGGCGTCAGTCACCCCGGAACCGAAGGAAGCACCGAGCCCCTCCTGCTTCGGACGCTGCATGAGGATCACGAGAATCAATAAAAGACTCACGACGACGTGAGCGATAACCACAAGAGTGATGGAAATGTCTAGCATGGGAGGGCGGGACTCTACCGGCTCAACCCGACTTGTAAAGGGGGAGTTTGTGGCAAAATGACCAAAGTTACTTAACTCATCTTAAGCATTCTTTCCTCTGAACTTCCGAAAAATCAATTCGTCGACTTAATGATCTCGTTCTTGAGATTCAAAACATGCCGCAAGGGGATGATCTGCTCCTCTGAAATCCCAAAGGCCATAATGGTGACGCACTCGCCTTTTTTAATCAAATGAGCAGCTCCCCCATTCATAATAATGTGCCCGGTGCCGGGATCACCCGCCTGAACGTAGGTTTCCAGCCGATTGCCGGAGGTCATTGAGGTCACCAACACTCGCTCCCCTTCCCAAAGTCCAGCCGACGCCATCAAGTCTGAAGGAATTTCGATACTTCCCTCATAGTCAATATCAGCCTGCATGATAATGGCCCGATGGAGCTTGGACTTCAGTTGAATACGCTGCATGGGAAAGACGAAACGAGGAATGCCCCCTTCGGTCAAGCGATGAAAAACTCCAAAGTTGAAAAAACGGGGACTCTTCGTTAACCTGCCCCAGACACCATGAAATTTCTGATCCCCTTAATACTCGGGCTGGCCAGCCCTTTCATGAGCGCCCAGGAAGCCGAACCCGCAATTCCCGCGATGGTCGCGAAGAAGGCCCTTCAGTGGATGCAAAATTCCGACCCTAACAAAAGAGCCGCGGCCTACCGCACTTTCCAACTCTATGGTGACGAAGGCGGAGAAATCTATCGTCGTATCCTCGAACAAGCACTCATACTCCACGGCAAAAAGCTCGCCGACATTCTCAATAACGAACGTTCCAATCCATTTTCCGAACTCCCGGAAATCGGCGAAAGCCTCACCGCGGAACGCGAGCGCATCTACAAGCTCATCAAGACCGATTACAAAAAACAGCCTGACAAAATCGCGATGCTCCGGCGCGAGGTCGACTCGCTCGCCAAGCTCAACGAACGGGCCCGCAGGATCGCAGCCAAAGACCCTGCCACGCTCGACGCCTCGGTCAAAGTCATCGCAACCGCACTCGCCGAAGTGACTCGTGAGATCAACCTTATCGACGAAGTCAAATTCGACCGTAACGAACTCGATCTCGATGAAGCACTGAAAGTCGTCTACGAAGGAGGAGTCTACCTGAAGAACCGAACATCGATCACCCGCATCCGAAAAGAGATCTCTGACCTCGCAACAGCCCGCACCGACAACGACGCCTGCGAATGGGCCAACGGCTCGCAAAAAGTCTTTTCCCATCACCTCAACAAATTCCGCTCTCTCTTCAACCTCACGCCCCTCCGTATGGAAGAAAAGCTTTCCGACGCCGCGGTCGGGCATTCCCGCGATATGGCCTCCATGGGCTTCTTCGCCCACCAGTCACCTATCCCTGAGAAAAAATCCCCCGGCGACCGCGCCCGGCTCGCCGGATTCAAACACCGCTGGTCCGGTGAAAACATCTTCATGGGGTCATCTTCCCCAATCGCAGCTTACAACGCTTGGTTTGGCTCCGACGGCCACCGCTTCATCATGTTTGCCAAGGGCCCCAACCTCATCGGCATTGGACCACATGGCAACCACTGGACCATGATGACCGGCAGCAAGTAATCACTTTTTCTGTGAGCATCGAAGATCGTCTGAACTACCAATTCAAAAGCAAAGAGCTTTTGAAGATCGCACTCTCTCATCCCAGCCTTTCATCGGAAATCCGCCCCGCCCCGCCCGATAACCAACGCCTCGAGTATCTTGGCGATGCCGTCGTCGAACTTGCCATCAGCTCACATCTCTATCAACGCTTCCCGGAGCACAAGGAGGGCGCCTTGACGAAGCTCCGTGCCTCCGTTGTTTCCAAACCAGCGCTTGCCAAAGCGGCCCGATCAATCGACCTCGGCAGCATCCTCTTGATGAGTAATGGCGAATCAGGAAGCGGCGGACGCGAACGCGACTCTAACCTCGCAGACGCCTTCGAATCGATCGCCGGAGCCATTTACTTGGACAGTGGCCTCGAAGCCGCCACCACCGTCATCCTCCAGCTCCTCGCCCCTCAGCTTGAAGACCTCAACCCCTCCGAAGGCCAAGGAAACTCCAAAGGAGAACTGCAGGAAATCCTCCAAAAAATCGCGACCCATTCCCCCACCTACCAAGTCCTTTCAGAAGAAGGTCCGCCACACGATCGCACTTTCATCTGCGTCGTTACCTGGCAAAATAAAGAACTCGGGCAAGGACGCGGACCCAGCAAAAAAACCGCAGAAGCCGAGGCCGCCCACGCAGCACTCAAGGCGAAATTGTGGAAAGCCTGATCTCCTTTCGCGGCGACATCCCGAGACTGCGATCAGCACACTCTTGAGCTACCAGCCATCACGCCAGGATCTTCTTGATCACATTCATCGGCTCCACTCCGGTCAGGCGCTCATCGAGCCCCTGATGGCGTAGCGTGAAGCGTTCGTGATCGATTCCCAGACAATGCAACGCGGTCGCATTGATCTCGTTGACATGAACTTTATCCTTCACCGGATTGTAGGAAAAATCATCAGTTTCACCGATCGTCGTCCCTCCTTTGATCCCGCCTCCCGCCATCCACATACAGAAGTTTTTCGGGTGATGATCCCGCCCATACCGCTCCCGGGTGAGCTTCCCCTGACAGTAAACTGTTCGACCAAACTCTCCGCCCCAAATCACGAGCGTTTCATCCAGCATCCCCCGCAGTTTAAGATCCTTGATCAAACCGGCACAGGCCTGATCGGTATCAAGGCATTGATTCCCCATCTCTCCAGGCAGATTCCCGTGTGAGTCCCAACCCCGATGCATGATCTGCACCATTCGCACGCCTCTCTCCACCAATCTCCGCGCCAGCAGAGCGCTCGAAGCGAAGGAACCCGGTGTCTTCACCCGGTCTCCATAAAGATCCAGCGTTGCTGGCTTCTCTTGGCTCAAATCCGTTAAATCAGGAACACTGGCCTGCATTCGAAAGGCCATCTCGTATTGCGAAATCCGAGTCTGGGTATCCGGATCACCAAACTTTTCAAAGCCACGCTGATTCAGTTTACCGAGCGCATCGAGCATTGAACGCCGGTCGGTTCGACTCACCCCCGGAGGATTCTCAAGATAAAGAACCGGATCCGTTCCCGAGCGCAAGACCACCCCGCTGTTTCGTCCCGGTAAAAAACCCGGTCCCCACATCCGACTGAAGAGCGCCTGCGCATTTGAACCATTCGGAAAGTTGGGCGTCAACGCCACAAAGGCGGGAAGATCCTCTGTCTCCGCCCCGAGTCCGTATGAAATCCACGATCCCATACTCGGCTTCCCCGAGACCTCGCTCCCGGTCATGACAAAGGTGCAGGCCGGATCATGATTGATGGCATTGGTATGCACCGCCTTCACCACTGCGATATCATCCACGATGCCGGCGGTATGCGGAAGCAACTCGCTCACCCACCTCCCGCACTCTCCGTGTTGCGAAAATTTAAACTTCGAGGGAGCCACCGGAAACCGCCCCTGCCCACTCGTCATCGTCGTGATCCGGTCCCCCAAAAACTCCTTCGGCAGCTCCTTGTCAAACTGATCGACCAACCCCGGCTTGTAGTCCCAAGTGTCCAACTGCGAAGGCCCGCCATTCATGTGCAAATAAATGACCGCCTTCGCCTTACCCGCAAAATGCGGCAAGCCCGGCATCCCCGGATTAACCGACGACCCTCCTTGCGCCAATCCCGGCATCGTGAGCATGGAGGCCAATGCCGCGCCTCCGAGACGAACCCCGGTGTCCCCAAAAAACTGGCGACGGGTTTGCAGAAGTTGATTTTCAAAAAATGGATTCATCGATTTGTCAGTTCAGTTGCGGACGATTGCCTCGTCCATGTTGAGTATAAGATTCGCGACCAGAGACCATGACGCCAACTCCACCGCATCAAGATCAGCATCCGGCTTGGACTCGCCAAACAAAATCGCTTTTTTCGCCTCCTCAGGTGCCGCTCGATAGCTTGTCACTTGTTTCTCAAAGAAATCATTCACGACCGTTTTTTCATCGTCCGTCGCGCCCCTCGAAACCACCGAGCGGAAAATAAAATCAACTCGCTCATCACGCCCCGCAGCCGCCTTCATCGCGCGCTGACCAAGACTACGCGCGGCCTCAAAATGCTGCACGTCATTCATCAACTGAAGAGCCTGCAAGGGCGTATTACTCCGCTCGCGCTTCAAGCAAAACTGCTCCCGCGCCGGAGTGTCGAAATTGGCAAACATCGGATGCGGAGCCGTCCTTTTAAAGAAGGTGTAAATCGATCTCCGATAAAGATCAGCCCCATCTCCACGTTTGTAGAAACGCGTGTTCGATCCTCCAAAGGCAACCGGCTCCCAGATATTCGGTGGCTGGTAAGGCATCACGCCCCGGCCACCCATTTTGAGGTCAAGCAAGCCACCTACAAAGAGAGCCTGGTCACGCAGCTGTTCCGCATCCAACCGGAATCTTGGCCCGCGAGCCAGCCGACGATTCCCGGGATCCGCATCCCACCTTGGACTGGTTGCCGAACTCTGCTGTTGGAAAGTTCGTGTCATCACAAGCTCCTTCATCAAACCCTTCACATCCCACTTCTGCTCTTGAAAACGCAGTGCCAGATAATCCAAAAGTTCAGGATGACTGGGAACATCTCCCTGCGTCCCGAAATCGTGACTGGTCTTTACCAAACCAGCCCCAAAGAGCTGCTGCCAAAAACGGTTCACCGTCACCCTCGCCGTCAGCGGATTCTCAGCGGACACCAACCACTTTGCCAAATCAAGTCGGTTCGCCCGCGCTCCCATTTTCTTCATCGGAGGCAGGACCCCCGGAGTCATCGGATCCACCTTCTCCCCCGGTTGATTATACTCTCCGCGCTGCATGACATAACTCTGTCTCGGCTTGGCCAAATCCCGAAAAATGAAGGTCGAAGGCGCCGCTGAATCGTACGCTTTCCGCTCCTCCTCGATCTTGGCAACCTCAGCACGAAGCGGAACAACATCTCCTCCCAAAGTCATGCAAACCTTCTCCAGATAGTAATCTTTTAACCGCACCAACTCATCCACCGAACGCTCCTTCTCCGGTCCCTCTTTGAGCCACTGGCTCAGCGGTGCTGGAATCCCCTTCGCCGGCTTACCGGTCTGCGATTTCCGCCACGCAAGAAACGAAGCTTTGGGATCGCTCGCCGGATCCTCCCGCCCGATCACCCCAAATTTGTCAAAGTAAGCCGTGCCTCCATGCACCGTGAAAGCAAATCCCGAAACCGGCATTCCCGGCTTAAGTCCGATCTTCTCTCCGGGGACCTCCAAGCGAACCCACTTGCCAGTCTCGGGAAGTTTCCCGACCACAAATCTCTCTGTTGTTCCCTTTTTTCCAAACTCGATGACATCAGCGCCCCAAATCGCCCGATGACTCCACTCACTGGTGTGGAATTGAATCATAATTTCTTCCGGAGTGTCTTTTGGATCCAAGTAGACATGCAGAAAGAACCTTGGCCGGGGTGGCACCGAAAGCGGAGTCGCCCCGGCATTATAGTAGTCCTGCGCCATGCCTTCTCCACCCCGTTTCAAGGACTTCGCCCCGCTATAAACGGGATCATTCACAAGAGCCAGAGGATGCCCCGAACTCCCAACTTGTGCCCCCTTCGGAAATTCATCTTCAAACCAGATCGCTTCAGAATCGACCACCGTCGACTTGTCGGCCTGCTCAGCCGGATCACGATAATTGGCCCAATCCTTAGACGCCTTCATCTTCTTTTGGGACTCACCCTTACGGCGATCAAACTCAGCCATCTTTAGCTCAAAACCTTCAGGTTTTACTTTCATCACCGGCGCGGTCAGCAGCTTGTTGCCGTCCATCGCGGGATCCGCATTGGAATTAAAGAAGGCATAAAGCGCGTAGAAATCCTTTTGCGAAATCGGATCATACTTGTGGTCGTGACAGACCGCGCACTGCGCAGTCAACCCCAACCAAACCTGCGCTGTCGTGCTTGCTCGATCCACCGCATATCGAAAAACAAATTCCTCCGCGATACTCCCTCCTTCGCCGGTCGTAACATTGCACCGATTAAAGCCCGTCGCGACGACCTGGTCCTGCTTCGCATTCGGAATGAGATCACCCGCCAACTGATCGATCGTAAATTGATCGTAGGGTTGGTTTTTATTGAAGGCCCCAATCACCCAGTCCCGGTAAGCCCACATCTGACGCTCGTTATCCAAATGCATCCCGTGCGTATCGCCATACCGCGCCGCATCCAGCCAATACCGCGCCATCTCCTCACCATAGCGTGGCGATGCCAAATAACGATCCACCATTCGCTCGTAAGAACCCTCCACCTGATCGGCCAAAAACGCATCAACTTCGGCAATCGCCGGCGGGAGTCCCGTCAGCGCAAAACTCACCCTCCGGATCAATGTCTCACGATCTGCCTCGGGAGTAACTTGCCATCCCTCTTTCTTCAAACCCGCTCCCACAAAACGATCGATTTCACTCCCGGATCCTTCCGGAATTTGAGGCATCACGGGTGCTTCAAAGGCCCAATGCTTCTGGTAAACAGCCCCTTCCTCAATCCAGCGCTTGATCAACTCCTTCTCCTCTGCCATTAAGGTCTTATGAGAATCAGGTGGTGGCATCACTTCCTCTTCATCATCCGAGATGATCCGCAGCCACGACTCGCTCTCATCCGGCTTTCCCGGGACAATCGCCGATTTCCCCCGCCTCTTTTTCCGAAAAGCCCCCTCAGGCGTATCGAGCCTCAATTTCGCCTCCCGCGATTCCTCGTCCATCCCGTGACAGGCAAAGCACTTGTCCGAAAGAATGGGCCGAATGTCCCTGTTAAAACTCAAGGATTCAGCTGCCTGCGCCCCAAGGCAGGACGCCGCAAAAAAGGAGATCAAAAATATGCGCATAGCCATCGTGAAGCCAGAGACTCCCGTAAAAAAACGCCCTGACAATCATTTCCTATCATGAAATCTGCATTCATCGCCCTTCTCACTCCCGTTCTTTTCGCAAATGAAGTGGTTCTCGAGCCAAAACCCGGCGCCGACCTCGCCGATCTCATCTCAAAGTCCGAATTCACCAAACTCGATCTCGTCTTTGGGAATGACACCTATTTCCTCACCAAACCACTGGAATTGACGAACCTCTCCCACCTCACCTTTCGAGCCAAGCCGGGAACCCACCCCGTGATCTCCGGTGGCCAAGTCATCACCGGGTGGAAGCAGGTCAAAGACAAGCTTTGGCAAACCACTGTCCCAGATGTGCAATCCGGCCAGTGGACCTTTCGTGAACTTTTCCTCGATGGCCAACCCCGCCAGCGCGCTCGTCACCCCAACACCGGAACTCATCGCATCGCCAAAGCCGGCCCCGACAACCGCACCTCCTTCTTCTTTAACCAAGGCGACCTGCATGACTGGCCTCGTCCCGAACAAATCGAGTTCGTCTTCTACCACGATTGGTCGCTCTCACGCGTCCTGGTCGACTCCATCGATCTCGATCAGAAGCAAGCCTTCCTCCGCGACCCCGTCGGCCAGACCACCGCGGCCCACTACGCCATGTCGCACTTCGAGAAACAGCCCCGCTTCTGTCTCTTATACACATCTCCGAGCCCACGAGACCGAGGCTGATCTCGT
>CAJXVQ010000247.1 GCA_913060685.1 uncultured Verrucomicrobiales bacterium | reverse complement strand
TCTACACAGAGTAGATCGTCGGCAGCGTCAGATGTGTATAAGAGACAGGAAAGATTCCGCCGTAGAAGCTCCGAAAAAATCCATCGATCATCCTTTCCGAGAAACCCAGCCCTCTGAGATAGGCCTCGGTGGATTGGTCGGGCCTCGCGAACAAGTCATCCGGATTCAGATCGAGCACCTTCTGCCTGAGAACGGCAACTCGCAGCTTGTCAAAAAGAGACCCGACCGGAGAGAACGCCGAGGCCAAGAGTGCTTTGGGCCGACGAAAAACATCCATCACCCGGTTGAGCTTTCTCCCATCAAAAACCAAAGCGCCGGGCTCGAAGGATTTCAAATCCAGAGCTGGCAAATCCAGCAATCGCCCGGCCTCAGGATAAGCATCGAGAAACACCTGAAATCCCCGGTCGAGAAGGTAGCCATTCACCCGATCTGTCCGCACACGACCTCCCACGCCATCCGAACTCTCAAGAATGAGAACCCGATGCCCGGCCTCATGCAGAGTCAGCGCACAAGTAAGCCCGGAGAGACCGGCTCCAACAATAACGACAGGATTCATAAAAAGACACTACTCCAATTCGAGAGAATCGCTCACTCCCATCCATGGAAGCTGAGAGAAGTTAAAATCAGCCCTGGAGACTTGTAAACTCTCCGTAATTTCCCTCAAAAACGTCCTCTCTCATTTCCACAATCCGTGGACAAAAAAACAGGGCGAACGGCCCAAAGACCGCTCACCCTGCTGGAATTTTTTTCACCTAGCTGATCACCTTGTGCACTCCTGGAATCGGAGACGGATAGATGCCATCGGGACCAGGCTTTGGTCCGGGATCGGCATCCCAGGCAAAGGACTCGGGCATAATGGAGAGTCCCTTCGCAAGAGCCTCGTCATACTTCAGCTCCTGACCGGAATAAGTGGCCATACGACCAAGGATCGCCGTCATGGTCGAAGCTGCGGTGTAGTAGGCATTGTTGATCGGCTTGTTCTCACGAATGTGCTCGTAGAGTTTGTTGTGCTCGATCTGGTAAGGCGAAGTCTTGTCCTCGGAGCGGTGACGCCAAAGAGTCTTGCCACTGGAGTCGACAATGCGTCCCGGATAAGCTTTTCCATTTTGGCAGCCAATCACCTCGGTCACGCGGTTGAGAGCCTTCGGCTGGTGGCGGCACTGGGAGTTCAAAACCGAACCATCAGCGTAAGTGTATTCCACGTAGTGGTGATCGAAAATCTCGCCGTTCTCCGGTCCTTTGCGGACCTGACGACCACCCATTCCCTGGGCTTTCACCGGAGGACCACCTTTAAACCAGTTCATCACGTCGATGTTGTGAACATGCTGCTCCACGATGTGATCACCGCAAAGCCAGTTGAAGTAATACCAATTGCGCATCTGGTATTGCATCTCGGTCATACCCTCGACGCGCGGGCGAACCCAGACCCCGCCACTGTTCCAGTAAACCTGGCCGAAGTTGATGTCACCAATGATGCCCTCCTTGAGCTTCGCAAGTGTCTCGATGTAGCTCGGCTGGTAGCGGCGCTGGAGCCCGCAAACCACCTTGAGCCCCTTTGCGTCGGCCTTCTTGGCCGCAGCGAGGACCCTGCGGATCCCCGGAGCATCGGTCGCAACCGGCTTCTCCATGAAAACGTGCTTCCCTTGCTCAACGGCATACTCGAAGTGCTGGGGTCGAAAACCCGGAGTCGTGGTCAAAATCACCACGTCCGCAGCGTCGATGGCAGCGCGGTATCCTTCGAATCCATCAAAGATCCGGTCCGCAGAAATGTCCACCTTATCGGCATACTGCTGGCGAAATGAACTCACGGCCGATTCCGCACGTTCGCGGAAGGCGTCGGCCACTGCCACCAGCTTGGTTCCCGGCACGTTCAAGGTCTGCGCTGTCGCTCCACGGCCACGTCCGCCACAACCAATGGTCGCCACTTTGATTTCATCGCTTCCCCCCACTTGGGCAAATCCCGAAATCGGAAGGGTCGCAGCTGCAGCCGCACCGGTCTTAAGCAGAGTTCGTCTGTTTGTATTTTGAAGATCACTCATCAGATCGATACTACGAACGAATCAATGGAAATCTAGCGAAGAAGTTCATCTTCATAAACCACCGTCAGCCCCGCCTGATTCAGAACCGAGGCCCCAAACTCACAATCCTCCAGAAACATCGCCAAAAGCGAGTGCCCCTGGTGCTGCACCATCAGCGAAAATGCATAGTCGAGATTGGTCTCTGCTTCATAAAGAACATTGAGGCACTTCTTCAAATCAGCCCCGCTTTCCTTCATCTTCACCACCACCAACTCCGAGAGCGTGTAGGCAATCCCCTGCTCCATAAAGAGTTCCTCGGCACTATCCGGATCATTGACAACCAACCGGGCCACCGTGGCATCGCACGAATCCTGCACACTCAACCCGATCACTTCGATCTCCCGTCGACTCATAAGATTCGACAATGACGAAAACGCCCCAACCCGATTGGGCATCATCACCGAAAACTGACGGACAAACTCCCGCCGTTTACTTACATCTTCTTTGGTCGTCATGAATGTGTTGCGGGGGATTATCAGAATCTACGCTTTTGTTCAATCCGCATCTAGGGCAGAGAATCTGCCCGTGACCGAGAACTTTCTCAACCGATTCGGAGGCATCGCCCGACTCTACGGAGTCTCCTCCCTCGAAAAATTCTCCCAAAGCCACGTCATGATCGTTGGCTTGGGTGGTGTGGGATCGTGGACCGCTGAAGCCCTCGCCCGCTCCGGCGTCGGCAAATTCACCCTCATCGATCTCGATGACCTCTGCATCACCAATACCAACCGCCAGATCCATGCCACCACCGAAACCATCGGCCGATCCAAGGCCTCTGCTCTCGCCGAACGGATCCACCTCATAAACCCCGAAGCGCACTCCACCATTGAACAAGTCTTCTACACCGAGAAAACCTCCGAAGACCTCCTCTCAGCCAAACCCGACATCGTTGTCGATGCCATCGATTCAGTCCGCCCCAAATGCCACCTCCTCGCGGCCTGTCGTCAATACAACATCCCCGTCATCTCCAGCGGCGGAGCCGGAGGCCGCACCGATGCCTCACAAATCTGCATCGATGACCTCTCCAAAACCCACCGCGACGCCCTCCTCCTTTCGGTCCGCCGAAAACTCCGCTCCGAATACAACTTTCCCAATGCCAATAAAAAATCCAGCAAGTTCAAGATCCCCGCTGTCTTCTCCCCCGAGCAGCCCAAGTTCCCCACCTGCGATGGCTCAACCTCCACCCGGCGCCCCGCAGAAATTCCCTCCGGCATCAAATGCGACTCCGGCTATGGCTCCGCCACCCACATCACCGCCACCTTCGGCAACTTCATGGCCGGCTGGGTCCTCGACCAACTTTGCTCCAGCCCCAAAGGGGGAAACTAACGTAGCGAAGGGCAACGCCCTGGTTTCCAAACCGTTGGAAAATAGGGAACCAGGAAGAGACGACACTATGGTCCATCACCCCAACTCACCCAAAAACGAAAAAAGCGACCCTCATCCGAGAGCCGCTTTCTTCAAAAAATAAAAAAACAAACAGAAAATTAATTGACGCCCTTCTTGGACATCTTGGTCCCCTTCGTAGAACCCTGACGGGCCTTGAAACGAGGGTTGGTTTTATTAATAACGTAGAGAGTACCCTTACGCTTGACGATTTGGCAGTCAGCGTGGCGGCGTTTGGCAGAAGCGAGAGAAGAAAGAACTTTCATAGGACCAGCGGTTGAAGGCGGGAGACTAGCCGGAGTTTCCAACCTGTAAAGCCCATTCCTCACAAAATTTCGTGTGCAATTGAACTCCTCCGTGTTTCACTTCGCGCAACCAAGATTTGCATGTCGGAGTCCTTTTTTCAAGAAGCTGTCAACACCCCCCCGACGCACGAAGACCTCACCCTCCGCCCTCCCGGATTCGAGGACTTCCACGGCCAGGAAAAAGTCACCGAACGCCTCATGCTCATGGTCACCGCCGCCAAAGGCCGCGACGACGTCCTCGAGCACATCCTCCTCTCCGGCCCTCCCGGACTCGGTAAAACCACCCTCGCCAACATCGTCGCCACAGCCGTCGGCACCACTCTCCACACAACTTCCGGTCCCCAGATCGAGAAAGCAGGTGACCTCGCCGGCATCCTCACCAACCTCCAACGCGGCGACATTCTCTTCATCGACGAAATCCACCGCCTCCACCCCGCCATCGAGGAATATCTCTACCCCGCCATGGAAGACTTCCGGCTCGATATAATCATCGACTCCGGCCCCTCCGCCCGCTCCATCCAGCTTCAGCTGCCCAAATTCACCCTCGTCGGCGCCACCACCCGCTCCGGCATGCTCACCTCCCCCCTCCGCTCCCGCTTCGGTCTCATCAACCGGCTCGACTACTACACCCACGAGCAACTCGCCGTCATCATCCAGCGCTCCGCCGAGATTCTCAAACTCGAGATCAAGGAAGACGGCGCCTACGTCATCGCCTCACGTTCCCGCGGCACCCCCCGCATCGCCAACAACCTCCTCCGCTGGGTCCGCGACTACGTCCAGGTCAGATCAGATGGCACCATCACCGGAGCCTCCGCCAAAGCCGCCCTCGAAATGATCGAGATCGACGAAGACGGCCTCGACGAGATGGACAAGCGTATCCTCGAGGCCATGATCTACAAATTCCAGGGCGGTCCCGTTGGCCTCTCCTCCCTCGCCGTCGCCATCGGAGAAGACGCCTCCACCCTCGAGGAAGTCCACGAACCTTTTCTCATCATGCAAGGCTTCGTCAAACGAACTCCCAGAGGCCGGGTTGCCATGCCCGCCGCCTATGCCAAAATAGGAGCAGACCTCCCACCCGACCCCACCGGTCAACAAAGTCTCCTCTAAAACATCTCCCTATGTCTCTTCACGACGACCTCCTCGAAAAAGCCCGTGCTTCAGGGCTCCGTCGCACTAAGGCCCTTGAAGCCATTCTTACCTGTCTCGCCGACCACAACCGGCCCATGACTCTCGCCGAGCTCACCTCCTGCGGTCACCTCTCCGACCAATGTGACAAAGCCACCGTCTTCCGCCTTCTCCAGCGCCTCAGCGACAAAGGCATGGTCCGCCGCCTCGGCCTCCACGAACGCGCCGCCTACTTCACCCTTCTCCTTCCCGGAGTCCACCGCGACTACCTCATCTGTACCGACTGCGGCAGCATCGAGCCCATCGACGCCCCCTGCCCCGTCCACAAATTAGAGGAAGAAATCCGCCAGGAAACCGGCTTCGTCGACCTCTACCACGAACTCGAATTCTTCGGCCGCTGCCCCAAGTGTGCCAGCGCATAAAGCGAGCGTCCAAAGGCTCCAACGCCTCTAATACCCCAAGCTATCGAAGGCTTCCAAAGCCTCTTTCAATTGAAGGTAGACTGAATAAATCGACCAAAAAAATGCCCCGGCGATAAGAGTCAGCACCACTTTCCAAACAAGCTTCAGCTTCGGATGCAACCAAATCGAAGGAAGTGCCAGCACCGGAAAGACCAAAAACATCAAAACGATGAAGGACGTCCGCAAATAAAACGGCTGCGCCTCTTCAGCTTTTCCCGAAAGCGCAGGCCGCATCGATTCAACCAGGAACTCGCTGCAGTAACGGCACTTGATGGCCTCCTCCTGAATCTCCTCCGCACAATAGAAACACTTCTTCATTTGACTCACTGGGTGGGAACCTCGGCTAGATTCCCTCGAATGTCCACCCCGGCCTCCTTCCCCCTCAAGCAAGCATTCACCATTCAAAATCGGGAGTTCGATGTTCGGCGTTCAATCCATCCTACAAACGAGAGAAACCATTGTAATCGCGAAAAAGCACCCACTCCGTAAGGTCTGCGCAAATGAACCAATGCCCACGACACCAAACCGACCTCACCCGGGGTCTCATCAATGATCAGGAAACCAACCAGTGTCCCGAGTGCGAAGGTCTCTGGGTTCCCGGCCCCAACATTGACTCCCTTCTCGGCTCCGGTCAGATGCTCCAACTCCGCAGTCTCTGCAGCATCTTAAAATCCGAGCTCTCCTGCCCCTCCGGTTGCGGACAGCTCAACGAGGGCAAAATCGGCCAGGTCACCCTCGACCTCTGCCAAAACTGTGGAGGTCTCTGGCTTGACCCCGGCGAATTGGAAACCCTCCGCCAGCGAAAAGGAATCTCCCCTCACTCTCCCGTCTCACACACCCGCCCCGGTTCGACCGAAGCAAATAACCTCCTCCTCGGCCTCACCCTCATCCCCTGGTAAAAGCCAGGGCACCTCAACCCGTCACTCTTCATTCAGAAATTGGACGTTCGCTCCGCTGTCCCATCATTCACCTCCTTGTTCCCACCATCGCATCTCATTTGTGAATCCGTGAGCAATCCCCCCTATTTAATGGCCTCCTTCCGATTACCGGTTGTTCTTGAAGCCGGGAGGTGCGAAGCTTGACTATCGACACCACACTCATCTGGTTTTCTGCAATTTCGTTCATCCTATTCGGATCCGGCTGCTTCGTCTCACTCTCGATGCGTCGGGAATACGAACGCTACGGGCTGTCGGGATTCAGAAGCTTTGTGGGAACCTTGCAGTTATTGGGTGCGATTGGACTTCTGGTTGGTTTTCATACGCCCTGGATTGGACAGTTGGCATCCAGCGGTCTTGCACTCTTGATGCTCTGCGGAGTCGGCGTACGGATCAAGATCAAGGACACCGCGTTGCTCACTCTGCCCGCATTCGCATACATGGTTCTCAACGCATACCTGGCACTCGCTGTCTACTAACCGCCCTCAAAGGACGGCAATCGCGCTGGCCATGCCCAGCATCAAAAGCGAGGGAACGGCTCTCTCAAATGGGTCCTTCACTTTCACGTGCATCACAAATGCCCCGATCATGAGCAGGATGAGAAGCGACGCCGCCGGCACAACCAAGGCGGGTTGCCAAATACCCACAAGCAAAGCGAGTGCGATGATCACCTTGAGACCGCCCACCACATACATCATTGCGACGGGCAAGCCATAGGCCGCAAACTCCTCGCGCATTGACTTGGCGTCCCCGCCTCGAAAGCGCGTCGGCTTGCCTGCGCGAGCCAGCCAGACATTGAGCAGCCCGAAGGCGACGATCACTTGTAGAGCCTGTCGCAGAATTTCCATAACGCAGAGCATAGTCCAGAGTCCGCGATGATACAAACAACTCGTTGAACCATACCCGACTTTAGGGATTCGGCCCCTGTCGCCTGGAAGCGACATCCTATTAGGCCATCGACAGAATCACCTCTAACACTCTACTTTAACTTCCTCAAAATAACATTATGCCTAAAAAGAAATCTAGCAGTAAGAGCAAGTCCAAGGCTCTCAGCAGGTCGATCACGGTGACCGCGAATCCCAATACCTTTGCACGGATGCGCGAGGAAAGGCCGGATCGGCTCAATGTTCTCTCCGAGGGGGATTCGTGGTTTGCCTATCCTCCCAAGTGGGTTTTTAACAGCAAGCCGGCAAACTTGATCGATTACATCTCGAGTTGGACCGGTAGTAAGGCGAATTTTATGCGCATGGAGTCCAATGGAGACGAGGCTGTGGACATGGTCTCCGGGGCCCAGAAACATGAGTTGGTAGAAGTGATGCGCTGGCACGAAACTTCCACGAAAGGTCGCCCGATTGATCTTTTGCTCTTCAGTGGTGGAGGCAATGACTTGGTGGGAGAGAACGACTTTGAACGTTTCCTCCGACCCTATCAGCAGGGATTCTCGGCCAAGCAGTGCGTGAATATGGCCCGCCTCCGACGCAAAGGTGCGCAGATCGGACTCGCCCTCCAGGAATTGGCAGACATTCGGGATCACTATTCACCCAAAACCGTGATCATGACCCATACCTATGACTATCCCTACCCATCTCTCACCGGGGGGGTATTTCTCGGAGGACTGATCAAAACGAAAGGTTGGATGAAGCGCTTTATGGACGACCCAAAGGTCAAGATCCCGGCAAAGCTTCAAGCGGATGTGATCAAAATCTTCATGGACGAGGTCGGCAAAGCGATGCGCGAAGTGAGCAAGGAGCGTCAGCGATTCATTGTCGTGGACACCGTCAAAACCCTAAAGGGCGAAAAGGCCTGGCTGAACGAGATCCATCCCACCAAAACCGGATTCCACAAACTGGCTTCAAAAATCTGGGCGGAAATGAAAGCGAAGTTTCCAGCCCTGTAAACCAAGGACCCGGTCAACGTCCCCACCTCTCTCAACCACGCATTCAAAAACCGGACGTTCAGTGCTCGGCGTTCAATCCCCCTCTCATCTACAGACCTTGGACTTCAATCTGAGCGCGGAACCCAAGCCCCAACAGTCCGGCATTCAAAATTCAAAACCGGACGTTCAACGTTCGGCGCCCCCCCCCTCTCAATCACTTTTTGGGGCCTTTGGAGTCGAGTAACTTGAGGAGGCCCGCCAGGGTTTTCAGAGCAAGTTTCGCCTTCAGACTTCTTGCCTTCAGGGCCGCCGCATTGATGACGACCGCCGCCTCTCCGGGGCCATGAGACCGCGCCGTTTCGACCACCTTTTTGCGAATCTCAGGAGGCACATGATCTAAAAGTTTTCGGGAAACCCCTTTCATCCCCGCGCCAATCCCCGCGAACCACTCCTCCGTAGTCAGCTCATCGTGTTCCTTGGCGCGTTCTTTATCGACTGAATCCCCCGCTCTCTCGGGCGGAGACTCGTCAGTCTTTTTGGTGGATTTTTTTTCTGGCATTTGAGCGCTGTTATTTTGGATTTATGGCATCTCCCACGCTGCGGAATTGTCTCAATGCGGCACCCGGGGATTCAAGCCGGATAGACCGACTGACCTTCGTCCGGATACTTCTCCAACACATGCTGGAAGAGAACACCGCACTTCTGCTCGAAAAGTTCCGCCGTGTATTTTTCGGGCAAGCCCGCATCGAGCATCTTCTCGATTTCGACCCGCACCGCCGCCCGGGTCGTGCGTTTGTTCCGCCAAGCCAACACCAATAGCTCGGTCTTGAGCTTTCCGAGCAACTCCTTGCAGACCTTCTTGATCGATTCGACTTCTCTGGGGTCAAGGTCCGGGCCTGGTCGAGTGAGGATGTCGAAAATCGCAAGTTGCTCTTCGCTCACATTCTCCCGGACGTGCCGCTCTTCTTCCTCGTTGAGCTCTTTGGAAAGACTCACCAATTCATCGAAGAGTTCTTCGATACTCAAAGCGCCGTTGTTGTATTCCTCGATCATCTTTTGGAAACGATCAAGGAAGTCGTGGCGGGTCGCGTTGAGACGGATCATCTTGTCGAACTTCCGTTCGATCAGGGCTCGCAGTTGTTTGTCGATCTCCCGATTACCTGTCTCTTATACACATCTGACGCTGCCGACGATCTACTCTGTGTAGAT
>CAJXVQ010000246.1 GCA_913060685.1 uncultured Verrucomicrobiales bacterium | reverse complement strand
CTACACAGAGTAGATCGTCGGCAGCGTCAGATGTGTATAAGAGACAGCATTGAAGGTCAGGCAGAAAAAAGAGGTTTCACCAATATCGAGGTGAAGACCGTCAACATGATCTCGTATGAAGGCGAGGGTGAGAGTGTCTTCGATCGGGCCATCTCCGTGGAGATGTTCGAGCACATGAAGAACTACGAACTCCTCCTCGATCGTATTTCCAGGTGGCTGAAGCCGGACGGAAAACTCTTCGTCCATATCTTTACCCACCGCGAGTATGCCTATCATTACGAGGCCAAGGACGAGAGCGATTGGATGGCTCGCTACTTCTTCACCGGTGGCCAAATGCCTTCCGACGATCTCTTGCTCTACTTTCAGGATCAGCTTTCCATCGAAGACCACTGGCAGGTCAGTGGGACCCACTATCAAAAAACCTCGGAAGCCTGGCTTACCCGCATGGATGCCGCCAGCAGAGAACTGAAGCCACTCATCGCCGAAACTTATGGCGAAGCTGATGCCACGAAGTGGTGGGCTTGGTGGCGCTGCTTCTTCATGGCCTGCGCCGAGCTCTGGGGCTATCAAGGCGGCGACGAGTGGATCGTCTCGCACTACCTCTTTGTGAATTCCAAGTAGCCCCTTTCTCCTAGGTACCTGCAGGCCGGGGAGCCGGGATTGCTTCGCAGGCTTCCCGCCAATTTTTGAAGTTCCAGCGATTGGGAAAACCGGTGCACTGGTAAGGTTTCACATCCTGAAGGCGACAATCGATGCCATCCAACATGATGCACTCCGTGGTTCCCTCCTTATCGATCAGTGAAAGCCCCTGCCGGCTATCGCGAAGGCGGGTGTAATTACGAACAAATTCGTACAAAGGAATTTTGAGAAACTCCGCGATCTCTTCGACCTCGCCATCGGCAAGGACGACGTCGCCCTCCCACTTACAGCAATTGGTGCAACGCTGGCATTGAAACCAAACGTCTTCGTTATCCTCGTCCATCTCTTACCGCGCTACCTTCCAGTCATGCCACGGCGATAGACTTCAACCACCTTCAAGAAGCCCTGCCACTTCGCGCCGGGGCGTCCATTGGTCAGAAGAAAATGCGGACAGTTTTTATTAGCAGGCTTCTTACCATGGCGCGGCCACTTGTAGTGAGGCACGACGCGGGAAACCGGCAGGTCGTATTTCACACAAAGCCAAGCTGCTAATTTGGCTGTCCGCTCAAGAGTGGCTTTCCTGCTGTTCCCCGGATGCTCACACATTTCGATGCCAATACTATAGCGGTTGCCCGGGCCGTCGTAGTCAGCATGGTTACCGCGCTCGTTTGTCGGCAGATGTTGGACGGCGCGATTCTCATCGGTCGTATAGTGCCAGGAAAGTCGGCCGAGTGCTCCGTTTTTGAGAGCCTTGGAATGCCTCAGAGCATCCGCTCCCCGACTCCAGTTCTGTGTGGAGTGGATCGTGACGTATCGGGGTGACATGCTCTTTCGAGACCGGCCACGTGCTGAGTACGAAAGATAATCCCGCTGGACATTGACCTGCTTGTAAAGTGAAGAAGAACTTGTCGAAGAACTTCGACTTGATGACTGGGTCCGAATCATTGGGTTGCGACCAAGCGATGCCGTGGAGGGCCCCGTCGAAGTAACCGTGCGACCATAAACCTCTTTCCAGGTTTTTGCCCGGCGATCACCGGTCTGACTATGGATTCCAGTATAAGGGTTCCGGGTGCCTGCCCAATATGGAGTGTAGGTATCACTCACGCTGACAATAGGTGGGTCAGCGGAACAGGCGACAAACAGGGCAACGCCAAGCCCCGAAAGCGAGAACCAAAGAGATTTCATTCGCATGATCAAAATTTCATAGCAACTTAACGACCCGAACGGAAGCATCGACTTCCTAAAAAGCGTATTTTATGGGAGTTTTTTGGCCCCTACCCTCAAGATTGGCCTAAGGTGCACGAACCTTGTCTTGGTCCTTCAACGCTCTTTTTCGGCTCTTAACCGCCCCATCCGGAAGGCTGCCCCAAATGACCGCAGGCAGGTATTGGTTTTTCGGCTGGTCATGCCCCCATTCCCGATAGAAAAAGCTCCCGCCTCACAGGCTCCCGTTCAATTTATGAAACCTCGCAACACAGTCGCTCGGACTGAATCATGCACCCAGCTTACTCTGGACCTAATTGAGCACGATGGCCGCCATTTCCTCGAATGCGAAGGCCGTCAGGTCGATGGCAGCAACTTGGGCCACGCAGCGCGCAAGCTCGTTGAACTGATGAGCCGCCCTTTTCGCCCGGCCCGCCAACCGCGTCTTGTCTTTCTCGGATTAGGAATGGGGCATGCCATCAAAGCGGCCCGCGAAGCTCTCCCCCAGGAAAAGTCTTCGTTTATCGTTCTCCCGGAATCCCCCGAGCTAGCGGGTTGGCTTTCGACTCACTTGAGCGAAGATCCATTGGATGATGAACGGGTCCACTTGGACAACATCAACCCCTTCAGCCCTCTCCCTGCGGCCTATGCCGGGAGCCAAGGAATCTTCGCCGACCTCGACCATCTCGAGGCTCTGGCGCCCAAAGACTGGAAGATCACCTCCCCCCAGGTGCTTTCAAACTTCCAGGAACGCCTCAAAGCCGGAGGCCTCCTTGGCCTGATCTCGACCCGTCCCGTTGCCGGTCTGGAAAAAGAACTTCGCAAAGCTGGCTTTGATATTGCTACCGACCTGGCGCCGCTCTCTGAAAAATCCAAGAAAAATCGGACTCTCTACCTCGCTCGCAAAGGACACTACCAACGCACCCACTAAGACCATACCCGTGATGAAATCAGCCCTTCTTCTCTCAGCGCTCTTGATGCCCGCAGTCCATGCCGGCGAATTGACCATTAAGTCCGCTCCCCTCGAAACCACTCTTGAACTTGATGCGACCTTTATAGCTTCCGACGTTACTGTTTTTAAAATTGAGCCAAAGCAGTGGACCCAATTCACCGTTTCCGAACTCGTAGAGCACGGATCCGCAGTCAAAAAGGGTGATCCCGTTCTGAGCTTTGAATCCGAGGACTACCAGCGACAGCTCACCGAGAGCAGGGAAGCTGCCAAAGGACGCAAGATCGCCCTCGCAAAAACCGAACGGGAACTAGAGGATCTCAAGCTCACCACTCCACGAAGTCTCGAAGGCCTGAAGCTCGCTCATGACCGGGCCAAGGAAGCACTCGATTACTTCACTGAAACGGGTCAAACACTGCAGGAGGAAGATGCCAAGGAAGGACTCGAAAGATCCAAACGCAGCCTGAGTTATCAAGAGGAAGAATTGAAGCAACTCCTCAAAATGTATGAGGAAGATGGCATCACCGAAGAAACCGAAGAAATTATCCTCAAGCGGCAACGTGCTTCTGTTCAAAGTGCCCGTTTTTCACTTAAGAAAGCCGTGCTGAGTTCAGCTTGGGCACTCGAGATCACCATCCCGCGCCAAGCTGTCGATCTCAAACGAGCATTTGATGACGCGCTTCTCGCCTACGAAACCGGGAAGCTGAACATCCCACGCGCACTCGAGCAAAAAACCTTGGCTGTCGCCCAAGCCAAAAGGACTGATGCAAAGGCCGACCAGGATCTCACCGAGCTCGAAGCCGACGGTCAATTTTTCACCCTCAAAGCACCTTCCGATGGCGTGATCTATTTTGGTGAGATCGACGACGACTCCTGGTCAGTGGGAGGGACCGCCAAGTTCCTCTTCAAGTCCGGCACGGCTCCTGTCAAAACGGCTCTCATGAGCCTCATCCCAACCGGTAGTCCCCTCACCCTCCAAGGATCGTGGGGACAGAGCGACAGACTAAAACTTCCTGCCGATGCAAAAGGAACAGCCTCGGTCGATGGCTTGGATGGCTCAGCGTATCCCGTGGAGGTCAGCAGCCTGGAGATCGCTCCCAACGCCGCAGGCCAATATCATGTCGATCTGAAAGTCGAACTTCCAGAGGACTCTCCGATCGTGACCGGAATGAAAGCCAAGGCCAAGCTCATCACCTACCGCAATGAGACGGCTATCAGCGTGCCACAAACCGCAGTTACTACGACCGACGGAAAATCGACGATTAAGCTGAAAATGGCCGACGGCAAACACGAATCCCGTGAAGTGAAAACCGGACGGACGGTGAATGATAAGATTGAAATTCTCGAAGGACTCGAAATCGATCAAGTCATCCTCGTTCCAGACGAAGCCAAGTAGAACCCAATGCGCACCTTTATTTCATTTCTTCTGGTTCTCATTTCCGCTTCTCTGAACGGACAGAATCTCGCAAAACTCGGCCCGCTCCCCGAAGTTGCACCATTGAAGGAAGGTGAGCTTGAAGCCTCCATCAAACGCGGTGTCGACTATCTCATCGGCAAGCAAAACAAGGATGGATCTTGGGGCGGCCCCACCCGCACCAAGGGGTTGAATATCTACGCTCCGGTTCCAGATTCCCATCTCGCCTTTCGGACCGGGGCCTCCACCCTCGCCCTGAGTGGCCTCCTCGATAGCGGGGACCGACGCCCCGAGGTCATTGCGGCCATCGACAAGGCCGAAGCCTGGCTCTTTGAGAAACTCCCCAAACTCAGACACCTCGACCCGACCACGACCTACAATGTCTGGGGGCATGCTTACGGACTCCGAGCCATTGCCGATCTCTATGACTATCGAAAAGGGGATGAGGCAAAACTCTCCCGGCTCAAGCAACTCGCTGACAAACAAGTTGCGATGCTCATTAAGACCGAAGACATCAACGGAGGATGGGGCTATCTCGACTTCGAGGATCACACCGCTCACTTCTCGGGAATTCCAACTTCGTTTACCACCGCGACCGTGCTTCTTGGGATGAAGGATGCCGAAGAGACCTTTGGACTTCGGCTCCCCCAAAAGGAAGTCAAACGCGGGCTCACTTCCATCAACATGCAAAGAACTCCCGATTGGTCTTTTGTTTATTCATTTACCCATCGCTACCGACCGCGCTATGGCATCAACCGGCCGGCGGGTCCCTCGGTCGCTCGCAAGTTTGCATGGCGGCAATGCGCAAATTTGGTGATAAGCGGGTCACCGATGACTTGCTTGCCCATTGGCTCCATCGACTCTGTCTTCGCGAAGGCTGGTTCGATATTGGTCGCAAACGCCCGGTTCCTCACGAGACTCATTTCTCCATTTCAGGGTATTTCTACTACTACGGTTTCTACTATGCCACCGAGTGTCTCCAGATGCTCCCGCCGGAGCGCCAGAAGGAATTCATTCCACACCTCGCACGGCACATCCTGGAGAAGCAGGAGAAGGACGGCTCCTGGTGGGACTACCCGCTGTATGACTATCATCAGCCCTACGGAACAGGTTACGCCCTCACCACCCTTTCCCGTCTACGCTCAAAGTAGAGACGCTCTTCCTGCTTAACGAACGATCACGTCATCATCGGTCCAGTGCTTCTGATCGGGTCCTGCAGAACGGAACTCGAATTTCATCCCACTCAAGCGATGGAAAAAGACCGGAGTGCCACGACGATCCAAAAGCTCACCCGCAGCATTGATTGAACTGTGTTTCGCGGGAATCCACGCAAGCTTTTCCGGATTGGATCCTTGCAGAAATCGAGTGATCTCAGGATTCCCCGGCAAATGATAGCGATCAAAGTCCTTCAATATTAGCTGGCAGTCCGTGACAATATCCCGCAAGGCTTGCAGATCTTTTAAGTCGCTCCCCTCCTTCTCTCCGTAGTTTTCGATAAAGGGATTTTTCTCGATCAATTTCACCCCGGGAGTCGTGGGAATGTTTTGGATCTGCTCGTCCTCTGAGGAAACTGGAGCAGCCCCATCGGCGGCATGCTTCATCTCGCCATTCCGAAAAACAAACCACAGGACGGCTACGATCAGAAGCACGACTGCTACGCCTATTCTCATACCGGAACTCTCATAAGGCCAAGGGGAGCACCATCCTGCCCGACATCATGAAAGTTGCTCAAATTGGGCAGGACAATCTCAGAAAGACTCCGCGGGGAAACTCCCATCCAAAGAGCGAGGTCCGCTACATATTCATCAACCGAAGTCGTCGGGATAAAACGCCCGCGTCCGGTATCGAGAGAATTCCCAAGGTCCAGGGAAGGATACTCGCCGAAAATCTTCCCACCATCAACGGCACCACCTACGACGAACTGGTTTCCACCCCACGCATGATCAGTTCCATTTCCGTTGGGAGTCAGGGTTCGGCCAAAGTCTGAAGCCGTAAAAAGAGTCACCTGATCTTCCAGTTCCAACTCCTCCATCGATTGGTAAAACTGCCCGACAGCCTCGCTGAGATCACCAAGCATCGCGGGATGTTCACTCAAGCCATTATGATGATCCCATCCGCCAAGTTCCACGAAGAAGGTCTGGCGTTTTTTGGCCAGACTCCCCCTTGCCGCAATCGTTTGGGCAACTGCCTTCAATTGAAGCGCGAGATTGTTCGAAGTGTTAAATTCGGTGACGAGGGGGTCTTGGTCTTCCAGCGCCAGACGATATTCCGCACTTGCCGCAATCGCGTCCCTTTTTCCTCCGGCAAACGATTTCTCAAAAGCGTTGTGGTACTCGGAATCAAGCATCGACTCCATTGCTGCCCGTTTGTGGCGATGAACCCATCGCTGCCAGTTCCGAATCTCAGGCACGCTCCCCGAAGTCCTCGTTAAAACCGAAGTGGTTGCGCCACTTTGGAAGAGATTCAGCCCGGCCAGCGAGATATTCATCGAGACCCGGCTTTCACCATTCAAGTCGTTCAGGAAGTCGGCCATTCGCCCCCCCCACCCATTGAGCGGAGATCGATTTTTTGGAAGACCGGATTGCCAGTGAAGCTGCTGATCGGAGTGAGAGTAGAGCCCAAGCGGTAGATTTGCCGATTGATTCAGGAGATCAGTCTTTGTGACTGGCTCAACCAAGGTTCCGACATTATTCACAAAGGCAGCTTTGTTGCGATCGAACAGCTCCTTAAGCTCCGACATCTCATTGTGAAGCCCCAAAGTCCGTCCATCAGGTGCCGGGAGAGGATCACCGAGGGGAGTGAAATCAGTATTCGGTAAAGCCACCTCACCACGGGCAGCAAGGTACTCGGGATATCCAAGCCCCTCATCCACCGGGGCAAGCATGTTAAATGAGTCATTCCCGCCGGCCAGAAAGACACAGACCAAGGCCTTATAGTCATCTTCTTCAGTTTCATCGGCAGCAATGCCACCGGTGAGTCGAAGGTTGATCAAAGCCGACAAAAGCGAGGTGGTCCCGACGGCCGAGCAACTTGTTTGACCGAGAAAGCGTCTGCGATTCATCGTGGTAGTTTTTGGTTTTCCCTTCATCACTTAAGAACAATGGCGGCCATCGATTGGCTTACTAAATAGACTGCACTGCGGACTTTGGTGAGATCGTCAGGCTCGTTGCCAACCGCTGTGACAATCGCCGCGCGAGCATTGGCACTTAAACGCCCGCCCGTTAGAAGAAGATCAACCCGGTCCACCAAAGCTTCGGGATCATCAACAAGGAGTAGCTCATTCGAAAAATCAAAGACTTCGCTGATTTGAGCTTCATCAATCGTCGACGCAAAACGTGAGTCGGATTTCAGATATTGACTCATTGATCCAAGCTGAAGTTCGGGACTAACCATCCCTTCTTCTCGAAACTCGCCTTCCGGTGCAAAACTAGGAAGATAGAAATTAAAGACGCTCGGTGACAGGGTTGGAAATTGGCCGAAGTCATCATTCACAAGGCTGATTGAAATCCCATATTTGCCGTCGGCTCGGGCAAGATGAAACGCTCTCGCCAAACTTGCGAATCTTACAATTGGTTCCCGCACCCTTCCCTTGAATCGATTGGACGGATCATCATTCAAAACTTCTGGATCCAAAAGGATTGCTGTAATCACCTTCCCCATGTCGCCTGAAGTCTCCATTGAGTCATCATTCCAAACTCTTGATACCCGTGCAAGATACCCACGCCCCGGATTTGAGCTCGTAAATCTCTGAATGAGCAAACGACTGACGAAAGGAGCTGTCGACTCGTGAGCCATCAAGGCATCAAGCGCTGCCTGCACCTCTTCTTCACCAGTTTGAGTGCCGTCCAACTCGATCCCGTTGATAATCGATTTGGGACCGGGTTCATGCTCCTCGTCCCAAACGATCATCGGGTTTAGGTAATCATTCCCCCTTGCCACATTGAAAAAGCTCGTCGCCGGACGCCCGTTATTGGTGGTTGAATAACTCATCCCGGTAAACACCTTGGCCATCTCGGTGATAGTATCGTTCCCGTAGGTTGGAATGAATTCTCCTTCCAAATCGAGCCTACGGGAACCATCGGGATTCAACTCCCAGAGCCCGATGGAAAAGAGCTGCATGATCTCGCGAGCAAAATTCTCATCGGGGAAACGGGTGGGATTGACCGGATCATCAGTTTTCCGGTTCTTGAGATGAGATAAATAAAACCCCATTACCGGACTATAAGTAACTTCCTCTAAAAGATCGCGATAGGGACCAAAGGCCCCGTTAATATAGAAATCGTAGAATTTTGACTGGGTTAGAATATTGTCACCAATCACACTTCCCCCGCCCATATTGACAACCAAGATCTGACTCAGAGCATAGGCCATTCGCTGCCTCAGCTGATCTTCCGCGACATTCGCCGACCTCCACCAGGCATAGCGGGCATTGGAACTACTGATAGAGAGGCCATTTTGCCACATTGAACTCGAAAGCTGCAATGCAGGAAGCGACAATTGATGATCGATCCAGCCGGTGAAGCCCATCGCCATCACTTCGGCAATTGATTCCTCCGTTGGCCCAAAAGTTGCACGAAGTAGAAATCGAGCTGCCTTCTTCTCATCAGGCAGCCACCGGGAAAGCCTGACCCCGTTTGTCAGCAAAGCACCTTCCTCGGATTCGAGGAGTCGAAGACCCGCAACATAGTCCCCCTCGGCGGATCCATCCAAGGCCACGGGATCTTCATCGCTCGAACCGAGTAATACTTCCTCCCACGCGCTCAATCCGTCGCCATCAAAATCGACATCGGATGTCGCAAGCCTGAAGATGCCACCCGTATCCGTCTCCGGAAGAGACAAAATTCTAGGCTCAGGAACAAGGGAAGGAATCGCTACCGCTGATTCCGCCCAGACCTCGTCCCCTTCGTTCCACCGTTCAATCCGGTAAAGTTTGCCCGGTTCGGCCAGCCAAGAGAAGTGAATCTGGCCATCTTCAAGAGCAAGATTCCCCAATCTCAGTAAGCTGTCTCCGTCCATTGGATCGGTCCCGGCAACCGCTTCATCACGATTCGAAACACCATCTCCATCGAAATCACCGGAATCAGGGGTAACTCCGGAATACTGGAGCTGCCAGAGTTGGGAAACCCCATTCCCGTCAAAGTCCATATTCTGTCTCTTATACACATCTCCGAGCCCACGAGACCGAGGCTGATCTC
>CAJXVQ010000245.1 GCA_913060685.1 uncultured Verrucomicrobiales bacterium | reverse complement strand
GAGATCAGCCTCGGTCTCGTGGGCTCGGAGATGTGTATAAGAGACAGGCGATGAATAGAATCGGGGATGCCAAGCTTGAGAAAAGCATACCCGCCGCGATAATGAGGGCGAAAACCCAGACCTTCACCGGAAGGACAAAGAACATGAGGAATTCCACGTGTGGGAAAACGGTGGCGAAGGCGAAGAAGATCGCGAAGTAGAGCATTTGGTTCCCAAAGGCCATGGGATCAAAAATACCGATAGCCGAAAGGTAAAGACACCCGCTTTGGCAAATGATGGTGGCATAAATGTAGAGGGATGTTCGAACCTCACCCCAGGCGTTCTCGAGCGAATCGTTGAAAAGGAAGGCGATACGCAAAACGATGAACATGAAAAAGGCGCTAAGAATTCCTCCAAAGCCTCCGGGGGACACGAAGGGGTAAAAGACCCAGGAAATCAGACGCCAGTATTCTCCTTCGGCAATCCCGTCCGCAGTGACCCAGAAGTGTGAAGCGGTCTCCGGTTTGAGCATAATGACCACAAAAACGACACACTGCAGCATGACAATTGCCCGAATCAGGCCTGGAAAAGCCATCCATGAAAAGTTTTTCTCCAAATTAGGATTGAGTCCCATCGCAAAGAGAGGAAACGCTGAGATCAGCAGGTTGACAAGCTCCATCACCACTCACACAGTCGCGAAGTGAGCGAAATCTTAAAGCTGTCTCCTCTGGATCAAGAACACCGTGATCTGGGGGGGAGATTGGTGCCCTTCGCAGGGTGGGAAATGCCGGTCATGTATTCTTCGATCATCGATGAACATCGGGCTGTTCGCGAAGGTTGCGGAGTGTTTGACATCTCCCACATGGGGCAGGTTTTCGTTTCAGGTTCTGGCGCCGGGACTTGGTTGAACCGGCTTCTCACCAATGATGTCGCGGCTCTGGAAGATGGAAATGCGCACTACACCTTTCTTCTCAATGAACAAGGAGGAGTCATTGATGACTTAATTCTCTATCGCCTGGAGGAAAATCGCTACCTTCTCGTGGTGAATGCTTCATGCGTGGACCAAGATGTCGCTTGGTTGGAAGAGCAACTCGAAGACGGAATCACCCTCGAAAACGAGAGCGCGGAGTGGGCTGGTCTCGCGGTGCAGGGCCCGAAGGCTCCCGAGGTTTACACCGCGATTACGGAAGGCCGGACCTTGCCGACGCGCAATGGGGTCGACGATATCCAATTCGAAGGACATCGACTCGTGGTCTGCCGGACGGGTTACACCGGCGAGGATGGATTTGAACTTTTTTGTCCTGCCCGGGATGCGGTCCGATGGTGGAAAGCTCTTATGGCAGAGAATGTGAAACCATGTGGACTTGGTTCGCGGGATAGTTTGCGTCTGGAGATGTGCTATCCGCTCAATGGTTCCGATCTTTCGCCCCTTCGTACCCCACTCGAAGCAGGCTTGGGCTTTTTCGTATCGTTCGGGAAGGAGGACTTCACGGGATCCGAGGTTCTCAAACGTCAGAAAGAAGAAGGTTGTGCGGAGCGACTCATGGCGATCAAGATGACCGAGCGGGCTGCTCCGCCACGCCCCGGATATACGGTCTTGGACCAAGATGGAAAGGCTCTCAGTGCGTTGACCTCGGGTGGGCTCTCTCCAAGTCTCGGCGAGGGAATTGCAATGGCTTACCTTCCGGTGGATCAGGTGAAAATTAACACGCCGGTCTTCATTGAAGTCCGGGGTCGTAAAATCCCGGCGAAGGTTGTAAAAAAGCCTTTCTATCAAAAATAATTCAAATTAAACACAAGCGACTACCGTTATGACTGCTCCTGCCGATCTCAATTATACCCGTGACCACGAATGGGTGCGCCTTCAGGGCGACATCGCCACCATTGGAATTACCGACCACGCCCAGGAAGAACTGAGTGATGTCGTTTTTGTCGAACTTCCCGATTTGGGTGATATTGAAAAGGCCTCGCCGACTGCGGTTGTTGAGAGTGTGAAGGCTGCGAGTGATATTTACGCACCGATTTCCGGTGAAATTATCGAGGTCAATACGGAGCTTGTTGTCGATCCGGCCAAGATCAACACCGACCCTTATGGGACCGGTTGGATCTTCAAGATTCGTGTTTCCAGCCCGGATCAAGTCAATGGTCTCATGGATGCCGGTTCATATACCTCCATGGTTTCCTGAACCGAAATGAGCTCACCATTTGCCAAACGTCACATCGGACCGTGGGATCATTCACGGCAGGAACTTCTCGACGTCATTGGCTACGACAGCCTTGATTCGTTGGTGGACAAAGTGGTCCCCGGCGAAATTCAATGGGAGGAGGGGCCAGATCTTCCTGTGGCGCTTTCTGAGAGCGATGCGCTTGCTTCATTAAAGGAGAAGTTTTCCACGAACGTGCTCCTCAAGCCCCTGATCGGGCAGGGATATTCAGGCACGATCACGCCTCCCGTGATTCAGCGAAACATCCTCGAGAATCCGGGTTGGTATACCGCCTATACGCCCTATCAACCCGAGATTTCGCAGGGGCGTCTTGAGGCTCTTTTAAACTTTCAGACAATGGTCGTCGATCTTACGGGACTCGATATTGCCAATGCCTCCTTGCTGGATGAAGCGACTGCCGCAGCAGAGGCCATGAGTCTTTCCCTGACGATGAATCCACGGGGATCCGTCTTTTGGGTCGACGAAGAATGCCACCCTCAGACAATCGAGGTCGTTCGGACCCGGGCGGAACCTCTCGGGGTGAAGGTCGAAGTGGGGGCAATTGACGATTTCACGGTGCCCGAAGGATTCTTCGGTGCACTCGTGCAATACCCTTCGACTCTTGGGAACGTTCGCGACTTTACTGATTTCGCAACACAAGTTCACGAGGCCAAGGGATTGCTCACCGTGGCGACCGATCTCATGGCGCTCACTCTTCTCAAAGAGCCGGGCGCAATGGGGGCCGATATTTGTGTTGGTTCCAGTCAGCGGTTCGGAGTGCCTCTCGGGTTTGGGGGGCCGCATGCCGCCTTCATTTCCTGCGTTGATAAACTGAAGCGGAAGATTCCGGGGCGTCTGATCGGCGTCTCCCTCGATTCGCAGGGGAATCCCGCCTTCCGGCTCTCTCTTCAGACCCGCGAACAACACATTCGCCGTGACAAGGCGACGTCGAATATTTGTACCGCTCAGGTTCTGCTGGCCGTGATGGCTTCGATGTATGCCGTCTATCATGGTCCTGACGGATTACGGACCATTGCCAAGCGGATTCACGGGCTGACTTCACGCCTCGCCGCTGCCCTCCCGAATGTTGTCAATACTTCGTACTTCGATACGCTCGTCGTGGAGGCTCCGGATGGACTTCTTGGAAGGGCCCGCGAGGCTGGCTACAATCTCCGGGATTTTGGCAACGGCCATGTTGGGATCTCTTTCGATGAAACGACTGCTGAGGCGGATATCGAAGAAATCGCCAAGCTCTTCGGTGTAAGTCAGGCAACTGAAATTGCGCCTCTGGCACTCCCTCGAGAGAGTGATTTCATGGAACAGGAAGTGTTCCACCTTTATCGAAGCGAAACCGAAATGATGCGCTATTTGCATCGACTGGAAACCCGCGATCTCGCTCTGAATGAGTCGATGATCCCGCTGGGTTCCTGCACCATGAAGCTGAATGCGGCAGCAGAAATGATGCCGGTGAGTTGGCCTGAAGTCTCGAACATGCATCCCTTTGCCCCCGATGATCAGAGCGCGGGCTACCGGGCCATGCTTGGGGAACTCTCGGATTGGCTTGCTAGAATCACGGGCTTTGCAGCGGTTTCACTCCAACCCAATGCCGGCTCCCAAGGCGAGTATGCCGGACTGCTGGCAATCCGCTCGTATCACCTTGAGAACGGTGACACGGAACGTAAAATTTGTCTCATCCCGACCTCGGCTCACGGAACCAATCCAGCCTCGGCTGTTATGACCGGCTTCAAAGTTGTGCCGGTGACTTGCGACGATGAAGGGAATATCGACCGAAGCGAACTCTCCGCGAAGATCGAGGCCAATCGTGATAATCTCGGGGCTCTCATGATCACTTATCCTTCGACCCATGGAGTGTTCGAGGAAGGGATCGAGGAAATCTGTAAAGAGATCCACGAAGCGGGTGGTCAGGTTTACATGGACGGAGCAAATATGAACGCACAGGTCTGCCTGACCAATCCGGGCATGATCGGAGCTGATGTTTGCCATCTCAATCTCCACAAAACCTTTTGCATCCCTCACGGGGGTGGTGGGCCCGGTGTTGGCCCGATTGGAGTGGCGGCTCACCTGGTGAAGTTTCTTCCGGGGCACGGCCTTCTTGAAACGACTCACAACGTCGTTTGCTCGGCTCCCTACGGAAGTGCCTCGATCAATGTGATCTCTTGGATGTATATCGCCATGATGGGCGTCGACGGTCTGCGCGAGGCAACCGGTGTGGCCATTCTAAATGCCAACTACATTGCCCATCGGTTGAGATCATCTTACCCCATTCTTTACACCGGGCGTGATGGCCTGGTGGCCCACGAGTGCATCATTGATATTCGGCCGATCTCGGCGAAAAGTGGGATCACGGTTGAGGACGTTGCGAAGCGGCTGATCGATTATGGCTTCCACGCGCCTACCATGAGTTGGCCGGTGGCCGGGACCCTCATGATCGAGCCGACCGAGTCTGAATCGAAAGAGGAACTCGACCGATTCTGCGATGCCATGCTTGCGATCCACGATGAAATCGAAGAAATCTCCGGTGGCTCGATGGACGCGACTGACAATCCTCTTAAGAATGCCCCGCACACGGCAGAGATGGTGATGGCTGATGAATGGACCCATCCCTATGGTCGCGAAAAGGCGGCCTTCCCGGTTCCCCGTCTGCGCCGCCACAAGTTTTGGCCCGCGGTGGGCAGGGTTGACAATGTGCATGGAGACCGCAATCTGGTTTGCACCTGCGACTCTGTAGAAGCTTATGCCCGCGAATCCTGAGATTAAAGTGCCCGACTGGCCCCACTGGGAGCCCGACCTTCATGCCACCCTGATGTTCGTTCATCAGGGGAGCCGGGTCCTCCTCATTGAGAAACTTCGCGGAATCGGAGAAGGGAAAATCAATGGTCCCGGAGGCAAGATCGATCCTGGTGAAACACCGGAGGAGTGTGTGATTCGGGAATGCCAGGAGGAACTTCACATCACTTGCCTCGATCCGGTCAAACGGGGAGAGTTATGGTTCGTGATGTCTGATCTCCCCGATATTCACTGTCACGTCTATACCGCGACCGAATTTACCGGGACTCCTACTGCGACCGATGAAGCGATTCCCTATTGGTGTGAGATTGCCGATATTCCCTTCGACCGGATGTGGGAAGATGACTCCTACTGGCTCCGCCAGACCCTCAAGGGCGAGAACTTCGACGCCCGTTTTCTCTTCACTGAAGAGAAAATTATCTGGCACGAAATCGCCTTTGGAGATGGATCAATTGGGAGGTGGCGCAACTGGCCGGTTGAATAATTTGCTCTTCTTCTACTCGTCGAGGAAGGGGTTTTTCTTGGAGTTGCGACCTTCTTTGGCTTTGACCGAGTCGTCGTCAACTTGGGGAAGTTCCTCGTCCGCCTGGCCCCGGGTTGTTCCGGTTGCCGCAAGGCCCCAATGCTCGAGAAAGAAGCGTTTCTCGGTGGTGAAAAAGGAATCGGACCGGCCAATCAGGGGGCGCAGGGTGGTCGACATTTGCAAGGTCACGAGGAGGAAGATACCGATCCAAATCTTGAGTGGTCCCTTCTTTTCGGTGCCCGAGTGGGAGAGCATTTTCAGGAGGAAGCCGGTGCCAAAGAAGACCGCGATGAGCCAGGTCGCCAAAACCAGAAAGCCGAAGAAGGTTTCAGAGGTTGTTGATTGTGAGAAGACCCAGAGAACCGGAGTGAAGCCAAGAAGAAGGCTGGCCATGAGAGCGAGTGCTCCGGCCATCCCTTGAATGATCTCCTTGATCCCCAAAGTCGTGCCGGTGAGGGCTGAGAAAACATACAGACTGGGAAGGCAGATGACGGTGCTGAAAGCGAGACCCAGCACGGTTTTGAGGGGAGCTGCCCAGAGCTGTTCGTGGAAGGAAAAGCTTCCGAGAGTGATGCCAAAGATTAAGAAACCACCGAGTGCGAGAAGGAGGAGTTTGGAGGTGAATGCTCCGGGTGTCTCGCTTTTGGTAATGCCTTCAATGAGGTTTTTTGGCGACTTGAGGAGGCCCTCAAAGACCTGAGCAAAGGAGGTGTCGGTTTGAGGCGTGATTGGTTCTGGTTCTGGACCTGGCATCGGTGGAGGATTGTTCATAAGTATTTGGTTTGAAGTTATTGGATTGGAAAAATGAGGGTTTCGGCCTCCCAAGGGCCGGAGTCGGGATGGAAGAGAGCGTGCCAATACCAGGCGGAAACCTCGGTCCAATGGCGGCTGCCATCGAGATTACGAATGCTCTCAGTGACAAGAAATCGCTCCGCTCCTCGGGTAACCTGGTATTGAAGAAGTGCTTGCCCTTCGGGAGTTTTTTTGAGGCTGGAGTTGCTGATTGAGAATCCTTCTGCCTTCAGACAGTGATAACTCGGGTGAAGCATGCGGGAGGCTTTTGTGATGCGCCGAAGGATGAGGGTGCCATTCTCGATCCGGTAGACTTTGAGCTGGCCCGGGAAATTCTTCGCAAAGATCTCTTCCTTTTCGCTGAGAGGGATTTCCTCAACGGCGCGACCTTGGTAAAAGCTGAGGGTCGGGAAGTCTGGCGCTTCAGCCGTGCTTTCCGTGCGCGCTGGTAAAAGAGTGCAGAGAGAGACTCCGCATGCCAGAGTCACAAAACGACGGCTGACAGGAGGTGTTCGTACTTGTAGGCTTCTCGTTTGTAGGTGGAATTTTCTCGCCAGCGCGGCGAGCACCAACCCCGCGAGTGCAAAGAAGATCAGGCCAATGCCTTCGTGCGCAAAACCGGGTATCGAGATGATCCCGGCTTCCGGGAAGAAGAGCGAGGAAGCCCTTAAGATATTGGCGAGGAGGCAAAGCAGGAGAGCGACAACTCCGAGTTCAATGGATCGGCGATAACTGAGACGGAAGAGAGTGGCGAGAAGGGCGGACAGGAAAGCGGAAGCCCAGAGCATTTGAAGACCACTGCACGGGGGATCAACAGAGACGATACTTCCTTCGAGAGACAGTTGAACACCGAGTCTCTTGACCGGATAGCTCATCAGATTCACGAGGAGTCGGGAGCCTTCGGCGGTGACGAGGCGGAATGGGTAGCCGAGGAAGAAGTCGAGCGAAGCCTGGACCGGCAGCGAGAGGAGTAAGAGGCCGAACTGTCCCGCTTGCCGGTGGATGCCGGTGAGAAAGGCAATAGTGGCGAGGGCGGGAATTGCTCGAAGAAGAGGAGGCAGGAAAAAGAAGCCGACTCCGTAAACGAGGATCGAGATCTCGGCGAGGCGGAGGTTTGGAGTGTGGCGATCTTTGAGAGAAAGGGTGATTGCGAGGACCAGCGCAACGAGACCGAGGGCCTCGCCGGCACCGTCGTCGAGCCGACTCCAATACCAGAGCAGGACCGGAGCGAACGCCACCGCAAGTACGAGAACTGTCGTAATTTTTCGGGGATTCATTCGTTCGAGGGCTCAAGATTAAAAAGAAGGCTAGTTTCGGATCCGCAGGGTCAGAGTGAGGGTTCCGACGAGGAGCAGGAGGAGGCTGGCAGATGGTTCTGGAACCGAGCCTGATGATTTCCCTTTGGCCGAGTTTGAAACGCCTTGCGGAAGTGGCTTGGCCTGGGTGATCGCAACGGTTTCCCCCTCGCTAACGCGGACCTCTTGAGAGACGGCGACAAATGAGGTGAAGGGAGTCAGGAGTTGGTATTTAAGACCGAGTCTGGTCACTTCTTTCCGCTCGACATCACGGTTGGTCAGGCTGGCGAAGTCACCGAGTTCTTTGACTTTGGTGCGTGCCCAGAGAACGGGCAGGGTGGCGTTCCTGGTTCCTTTGGCGATCTCGAAGGTTTGTGAGAGTTTTTCTCCGCCACCGGTGGTTCCCGTGATGGTCACGGAGCCGCCTTCACCCTGCCACTTACCGACAAGCGAGAGAGGTTGGCCGGCGAAAAGATCAGGCTGTCTTGCCGGCAAAAGATCGGTGAGGGTGACTCCTTCTCCTTTGATTTGAATATTGGTCAAAACCGGGGTCGCGATGATGCTTCGGAAGCGCTTCACGGCTTCATCGCACTCGGTGGAGTGGGTGACAATGAAGTGATCTCGTCCGGCGAAGTGGCTTAAGCCCTCGAGGAGATGGCGGTTGACGCTCGATCCGACGCCGAGGGGGAAAATGTTGGTCCCCTTGGCCTTGTCCCGAATGAGATCGAAGACCTCCGCTTCGGCATCAATGAATCCATCGGAAATAAGAATAAGTGAACGTGAGCGGTCGCGGTCGTGAGGCATTGCGAGGGCTTCGCCAAGAGCTCCGAGGAGACGGGTCCCACCAGTTCCATCGCTGCTATTGAGGAAATTGATGGCCCGGGAGGTATTGGCATCGGTCGCGGGGAGTGAGGTCGGAGAAAGAACCTGGTTGGATCCGGCGAAGAGGAGCATATTGAAGCTGTCATCGGGACTAAGATTTTGAGCGAGATCTTTGAAGAGATCTTTGGCGAGGTTTAGAGGGAAACCTTTCATGGACCCCGAGACATCGATCACGAAGATGAAGTCACGGCCCGGAATGTCTGTTGGGGCCGTCTGGAAGGGAGGTTCGAGTTGAAGAAGGAAGGACTTTTCATCGCCGTCGTGCGTGAGAAGACCGGCTTGGATTTTCTGACCTGCAAGTTGGTAGCGGATGATAAAGTCGCGGTCGGGATGAGTGGGAGCGAGTTTGAGTTGCGCGTCTGTTTTGCTGACAAAGGTGATCGTGGCTTGCTCATGGCTTGGGCAGGCGAGGTTCTGGATGGCGAGAGGGCTGTTTATCGCGAGGTCGACTGAAAAGCGGGTCAGGGTTTCCTGTCCCTCATCGAGAAAGGGATTGGCCACGGTCTCGGCAGTGACTGCTCCTTCTTGGTATCGCGGGCCAATGGCACTGGGGATAAGGAACTCATAGGTCCCGGAATTCGGAATGATGATTTCACTGTAGCTCAGGGTGAGGGTGAGCTTGTCGCCGGGGAGGATTTGCGCGACTTCCATGGTGAATAAGTTCGGGCGCTTTTGAGTCAGGAGGCTGGCGGACTTGTTCTCTTTTTTGGCTTTTTCAAAAGTCTCGCGAGCTTTGGCTTTCTCCTGAATCTCTGCGACGATCACGCGCTCACCGATCTTCATTGTCATGCCATGGACGGCAGCGCCGGAGGAGGAAGGGAAGAGGTAGGTGGCATCGATGGTGGCGTCACCTTCATTGAGATAGGTCTGAGTCCTGTCTCTTATACACATCTCCGAGCCCACGAGACCGAGGCTGATCTCG
>CAJXVQ010000244.1 GCA_913060685.1 uncultured Verrucomicrobiales bacterium | reverse complement strand
GGTCTCGTGGGCTCGGAGATGTGTATAAGAGACAGCAATGGCTGTGGGCTCACATGGTAACGAACCCTTTCATGGAGGCCTGAACGACATTCGTCTCTACCGATCCGGATTGAGCAAACTTCAAATCCGTAGCATCGCGTCCGGGGACCAGGGCGTCGCCAAAGAGGAGATGATGGGCAGTTGGAAATTGCCCGAGGATGACCGGCCAAAACTCAAGGAGCCGGTTGAAAAAATTGCGCATCAGCGAATCGAGAAATTTCTTCTAAAGGCGTTCAAGTCTCCCGCCGATGAAAAAACCCTGAAGCTCTACACCGGGTATTTTGACAAGCAGTACAAGGAGAGCCATAATTTCACCCGGAGCATGAAGGGGGTCGTGTCGGCGGCGATGGCATCTCCGAGGTTTATTTTCGTTCACAACGAAAGCGATCAGGCGTCACCCCATCAGGCCTCATTCAATCTTGCCACGCGCCTTTCGCTGTTTCTATGGAGCTCTATTCCCGACGATGAACTTCTGGAATTGGCCGGAAAAGGGAGGCTTCCCGACCACGAAGTGTTGAACGGGCAAGTGGATCGCATGCTCAATCATCGTCGCGTGAAAAACTTCTGCGACAGCTTTGCGCCCCAGTGGTTGAAGTTAAACAATGTGGTGTCGGCCTCACCTGATTTCAAAGCGCACCGGGAATACTACTTTGGAGGCGACGACAAAATCTCCTACAAGAGAGGGATGCATATGATGCTGGAGCCGCTCTTGAATTTCGAGACCGTCTTCATTGAAAACAGGCCAATTTTGGAACTGGTGGATTCCGACTTCACCTACCGCAGCCATTTGTTGAGCGAATGGTATCAGGGCAGGGCGGCGACTTATGGGATCAATGTGAATCTGCGCGACATTGAATACACGCGGACGCCGCTCACCGACCGAAGATACGGCGGCGTGATCACGACCGGAGCGGTGATGGTGATGACGTCAAGCCCGTTTCGATCACTGCCAATCACGCGGGGTTCCTGGGTCTCTTCGGTCATTTTTAACGATCCACCCCAACCTCCGCCAGACGATATTCCTGATCTAAAGGCAGATGACATCACGCTTAAAAAAGAAGGTTTGACGGTCCGGCAAAAACTGAAACAGCACAGCAGTGATACGCAATGTGCGGGCTGTCATCAAAAGATCGATCCCCTTGGATTTGTCCTGGAAAATTACGATTTGCTGGGGCGGTGGAGGGACGATTACCGAACCGGCTTAAAGGTGGATGCGAGCGGTAAATTGTTTGGCAAGCATGCCTTCAAGGATGTCGTTGGATTCAAGGACGCGATCCTCGCTGAGGAAGAGGTATTTGCGAAGGCCTTCGTGGGTCACCTTTTATCGTATGCCCTGGGCCGGGAACTGACTTTTGCCGATCGGATTGCGATCGGTGAAATCGCAGAGGCCAGCAAAGAAGATTACTACCGAATGAGAGCCGTCATCAAAAACATTGCGGTTCATCCCATATTTACCCAAATTACAAAGCAATGAAATCCCTCGACCGACGAAAATTCCTCCTTGGGGCCGGCGGCAGCGTGTTGGCTCTCCCTTGGCTGGAGATGAATGCTGCGGAACCGAATACAAAGAAAGAGAAAGAGCCGCCCTTGCGTTTCGCCTCATTTTATTCGCCAATGGGCTTTGTGAGAGATCACTTTTTTCCGGAAAAGGATAACCCTGACTTTCTCTCGATGCCGACCCTGAGCCCCCTCAAAAAAGTGGGCAGCAAAGTTACTCTCATCACCGGGTTGTCCAGGGTCAATGTGAGAGGGGTCGATGTTCACAATCAATGCAGCTCCTGTTTCCTCTCTTCGGCCGATCCTCATGGCAAGCTCAAGTCGCCCTACCCGATGGACCGAACGCTGGACCATCTCATCGCAGACCAGGTGAGCCATCGGACGCCGATCCGATCCCTGGAGTTGAACTGCAATAGTTTCAAAGATCTCAAGGAATCGATCTATTTGGACAACATCTCCTGGTATGGCCCGGAGCATGTCGCGACCGCGATGAAAGATCCACTTCAGGTCTATCGGCGGCTTTTCAAGACGAGCAATTCGGACAAAGACATCACCGATTTAATTTTGGCAGATGCCGCCAACTTCAAGAAGAATCTGACACATCAAGACAAGGACAAGTTGGATGAATACTTCGATTCCGTAAGAGAAATCGAAAAGCAGATTGAGAAGTTGAACAAATACTACCGGGTCCACAAGAGAGCGGACGTAACGGAACCCGATGAGGAGCCCATGACCCGCGGGGAATACATCAGACTGATGGGAAAACTCCTCGTGGTGGCATTTCAAGGCGACCTGACTCATGTCGCCACCTTCATGCTTGCGCCCGAGAGATGGGGTTCGCCGCAACTCTTCCATGAATTAAACTTTGCCAAATCACACCATGGACTCACGCACGGCCAGAACGACCAAAGTGTGAAAAAATTTCTGGTGCAAGTGGACCGGTTTTACGTGGAGTTGTTTGCGGAAGTTCTGGAGCAGATGGATGCGATCACGGAGGGAACGGGCACGCTCCTGGATCATTCCATGGTCACCTTGGGTTCGGGATTGGGTGATGGCCGGGATCACACCATGAATGAACTCCCCATCATCGTGGCCGGTTCTGCGAACGGGAAACTCAAGACAGGTGGTATCCTCAATTGCCCTGAAAATACGCCGCTGGCAAATCTGTGGTTGTCACAAGCCCAATTGATGGGGACGGGTATGAAGCAGTTTGCCGATAGCACCGGACCATTGAAAGGCTTGCTCGTTTAAACCGAATCCGCATTACGGGAAAACGCCAGAGTAGCAACAAGGTCGGAAAAAGACGGTCAAACCAATGAGCCGATTTCTCCTCAGTCAGCTAGCGATCGCGTATTCCATCTTGGCGATTTGCGCGGCCCGGGAAGGATTCCTTCACCCCGGCCTGCTCCATCGCGAGACGGATCTAACGCGCATGAAAACCGCGGTGACCAGGCAGGAAGGAATCATCTACCAGGGATTCAAGATGCTCGCCGGGAGCGCTCACGCCCAAGCAGACTATCGTTTGAAAGGCCCTTTTCCCGAAGTGGGCCGATCGCCTAACATTCGCCCGGGCGAATGCGCCAGCGACGCTACCGCAGCTTATCAGAATGCGCTGATGTGGGCGATCACCGGCAACCGTGCACACGCGGAGAAGGCGATCGCGATCATCAACGGCTGGTCGGGTTCGCTAAAAAAGGTAACAGGAATTGATGGCGTGCTGGCGGCCGGGCTCCAGGGATTCAAGTTTGCCAACGCGGCCGAGATCCTGCGCCACACCGATTCGGGTTGGTCGGAGGCGGATGCGAAACGCTGCGAGAAGTGGTTCATGGAAGCGTGGCACCCGACGATCGAACACTACGCATATTTCGCGAATGGGAACTGGGAGACCGCCGCTCTTCAGACGAAGATGGCAATCGCTGTTTTCTGCAACGACCGCCAATTATTCGAGGAGACAGTTCGCTACGCGGTAAACGGAGCGGGCAACGGCAGTATCCCGCACATGATCGTCTCCCCGACCGGGCAGTGCCAGGAGTCGACGCGCGCCCAGCACTACGCGCAGTTGGGGCTCGGGCTTCTCGGCGGAGCAGCGGAGGTCGCGTGGAACCAGGGAGTCGACCTCTACGGTTGCTTGGACAATCGGATCCTCATGGGCTTCGAATACACCGCGAAGTATGGCCTTGGCGAAAGCGTTCCCTTCCAGAACTACCTCGACCGCACCGGCAAGTACGGGGTCGGAGGGCGCAACGATCATTACGATAGGATTTCTCCCATTGGCCGAGGCCGTTTCTTTCCGATCTTTGAACGCACGTTTCACCACTACGTCAATCGTCGGGGTCTCGCTGCTCCTTATACGGCCCGCGTCATCGAAATGAAGCATCCCGAGGGGCACAGCAATGATCACATTGGTCTCGGCACGCTCACGCATTGGCGACTTCCGCTCACGGCGGAGGCACCATCACACCCGCCGGGAACCCCAGCGGGTCTTGTCGCACGCAGCACACCGGAAGGCATCCGGCTCACGTGGGTTCGTTCAGTGGAACCAATCAGTTGCACGGACGCAAAAACCTACACCCTGCGACGCTCGAAAGTGTCCACTGGACCGTTCGAGGAGATTGCCACGGGACTTTCCGTGGCGAACTTCCACGATACAAGCGTCGAGGCCGGGTCGCTCTACTACTATCTCCTTACCGCGACCAACGAGGCAGGGAGCAGCCCACGCTCGGCAGTCCTCGCCGCAAGCGCCGGACTGCCGAAACCCTGGACGTCTGCCGATATCGGAAACGTTGGTGCGCCGGGTGACACCGGGTTCAACGGAACCACTTTCACCCTCGAAGGCGAAGGACACGACATCGGCGGGACCAGCGACGGATTCCACTTCGCCTACGTGCCGTTCACCGGCGAGGGCACGATCACCGCGCGCATTGTCCGCCCGATGAGTTCGCAGTGGACGAAACCAGGGGTGATGATGCGAGAGACCCTCGACGCCGATTCCCGCCATGCCTCGGTCTTGCTCCTTCCTCACTGGAGTGGTGCGCTCGTCTCTCGAATGGAGAAGGGCGGCGAGACAAGCACGACCGGGGCACGACACCTCGGTGAAGCACATGTCATCAAGAAGAACCGCCTCAGCACTCCCTACTGGGTCAGATTGATCCGATTCCGCAATCGCTTCACCGGATACATGTCCGCCGATGGCTTTCATTGGCAGGAACTCGGCTCGCAAGAGATCGAGATGGGATCGACATTCTACATCGGCCTCCCAGCCTGCTCGCAGCTCGAGAATGTTACGAGCACGGTCACCTACGACAGCGTGAGCATCCCGACGTGGCGCGCTCCCCTGCCAGAGAGCGACAGACTCATCGCGGCACGCCCCGAGCCGCGTTGGCACAAACAAGCCTGGCTCGAGAGACATGAGGGATTCAATGCGCGGGTAAAAAAGGGGAACGTTGACCTCCTCATGATCGGTGATTCCATCACCCATTGGTGGGAGAAAGAGGGCAAAAAAGGCGGCAAGGAAACCTGGGATAAATATTATGGGAAACGTAACGCCGTAAATCTAGCCATCAGCGGTGACCGCACCGAACACGTGTTGTGGCGACTGGAAAACGGCAATATCGAAGAGATCTCGCCCAAGCTCGCCGTCCTCATGATCGGGACCAACAACCACATGAGCAGCCCGCCCGAAGTCACCGCTCACGACATCCGCCTGATCGTAGACAAAATCCGAAATAAACTCCCGCGGACGAAGGTGCTCTTGCTTGCAATCTTCCCGCGAGGCGGTGGCGATGACGACGGCGCACGGCAGAAAAACATGAAGGTCAACAAGCTCATCGCTGACATTGGTGATGGTGACATGATCCACTTTCTGAGTATCAACGACACCTTCCTCAACGGGCGTCGACTCAAGCACGACCTCATTCCAGACGGAACCCATCCAAACGCAAAAGGCTACGCAGCCTGGGCAGAGGCCATGGAGCCGAAGATCAAGGAATTGCTGGAAGACTAGCGTGCTCAGGAACCAGAAGATATGGGCGCCGTATTTACAGGATCAACAATGATTGCCAAGATTCCACACTTCTTCCAATGATCACCTCCATGCCCGCCCCACCGCCGACACTCTCCCGATCAATTCGGTGGAGCATCCGTGCGCTCTGCTTCCTCGCTTCTCTCATGACCGCTTTCGCCGAGACCAAGGAACCCGACTATCGATTCGATGGCAAAATTTCGCGTCCCGTTCTGGAGAACTACTTGGCAAGAAGTGCCACTGTGGCCTCATTGCTTCACCTGACCTCCGACGACGATTTACGCATGATGGAAAACACCGGCGTCAAATTCGCAGGACGCGTCATCTGGATGTGGGGCAGCGAATCTCGTATCGATACTCTGGTCGGGAAAGGCACATCCTTTGTTAAGCGGATTCACAAAATGGATCCCGATATCATTCTCCAGGGAGCCATCTTTGAAATCGTCACCACCGACGTTGATAAGGTGCCGATTCCTGCGGCCGTTTTTGAGGAATTCGGTCTGAAACCGGAAGTGCGAAATTTTCGATACAAAGACATGCTCTACCCTTCCGGGCGGCGGGTCGACCACTGGCGTAAGGGAGCCTCGGTGCCAGACATGAGCCGTTTGGAAACCCGGATGTGGTTTGTCTATGTCGGGAAGCGATGGATCGACATGGGACTCGAAGCGATCCACTTTGGTCAGGTCGAACTCATGGACGATCGCGATCGGGACCACGCCCATTGGCGCGACATGATGGCCCGGCTTCGCAGTTACGCAAAGAAGCACGCCCGACGACACGTTGTCCTCGCCGACGCCCATGTTCCCAGTGGCGGCATTGTCCATGATGGCCAGCTTATGTTCGATCTCCACTCGTTCCCATCCCGGCCCAAGTCGGTGAAAGGCAAGCCGCACCAGGCGATTCTCGAGAAAGGTTTCAGCGACTCGATCTACGGACGAAGCAAGGGTGGGCGCACACCGAGCGGATGGACTTGCGAGTCCTTGCCCTACATCGTCGAGATCGACAACTTTGGAAGCTCCGATCACCCGGGCGAATACCGTGCTTCGGATCGCTTCCATGTCTGGGGCTGGGATGAGATCGGCTGGTTCATCAAACAGCCGGAGGCCTACCGCAACCAGTGGCTCGAATACGCCTATGATTGGGTGCGCAAAACGGATCCCAACGGATTCCTCCAACTCCCCTTGCGCCGCTTCGAGCACTACAGCGCCAGCATGATGCCGCCGAAAGGCCAGCGGCAGGAAGAGACGATCAAGGCGATCTGGGCGGCGAGAGAAAGAAGCAGGTGAGAGGCCCTGGACAACGCCGCGACCGCCAAAAACGCACCGCTGATATCAAGCGTAAGATTCCATGCCTTGCAGGCGAGCCAGCGCAAATGCTCCACCGGAAAGAACTCAGCGCCATACTTCTGCTCCGCTACACCCGTGAGAAATTCTTCGGCCTTCAATCCCGCCCGAAAGCGAAGGGATTATCGAACACTTTTCCGATGACCCCTTGTTCTTCATCGTAGCGACTCGGCAAAACTATTTACCAATGCAGATCAGCGCTTTGATGGTGTGGGCGTAGGCCTTGCCGTGGGCGAATGAAAGGCTGGCGCGGGTGTAGGATTGTCCCGCAGGGCCGAGGTCGTTGACCGCGACGATGGCATTTTCGTCGAGGGTTTTGGCTTTCCAATTGATGACGTAGATCGTGCCGTTCATGACAGGCACGTAGAGGTTGTCGCCGGCGACGGAGGGCGATGGCGCGGCGACGTGCCCCCAGCCACTGCCTTTGGATCGTTTGTCCCCAAAGACGACATGTCCCCGTGAGTTCTTCATCTCATTGGGAACAATGGTTTGGGTTTCCATCTTCTTCTTGGTGGCGTCGAACCAGAGTAACTGATCGTCCTGTCCGGGCGCTCGTGAAAGTTGAAGGGGCAACTCCAGATATTCGACAACGCCCTCATCGACATTGACCCGGCCCAACAAGGGTTGCTTGTAGTGGCGAAAGTAGTTCCACTTGCCGACGAGCAAGTTGGAGGTCTGGGTGATATTTCGACTACCAGCCTTCTTGAGGGTTTTGATCTCGGTTGTTCGCTCGCCTTTGTTCCAGAGGCACACCGGGACATCTTTAATGATGGAAACTTGCTTCACGATTTTTCCGGTGATGGCATCCACTGAGAGATGATTGGGACCGTGAAAGAAATGCACCTGATCATTGCGAATCCCAAAGCTCATCGTTGCGTTGAATTTTTCGATAGGAAGAGTCCAGAGTGTTTTTCCGTCGGCAAGATCGACCAGTGAAATGCCCTGGGGTTTTTCAGGTGGCCCGTGACCCCCTCCGCGTCCGGTGACCACGACATCGCGGCCGTCGCTGAGTTTTTGAGGAACCACCGAAACGCCCATGTTGATGCCGCATTCGGTGGTCCAGACAATCTTGCCCGTCTTGAGGTCGAGCGCTTGAAGCTGGGTCCACATTTCCTTCGAGGCGTTGGCATACTTGTGAGGAAAGTGACCGTTCTTTTCAGGGGTGTAGATCTGGCGCGTGAAGACAAATTTCCCGTCATGAAGGAAGGGCAGGCACCGTCCAACGGTGAAGAAGTCTTGTTTCCAAACCGGATCGCCGTCGAGGGTAAAGCAGGCGATGCCGGATGAGGCATTCACGAAGACAACGTGCTCGCCATCGGTGACCGCCGGTGGAGCGCTGCTGTCGCTGAAGCATCCGGAAAGTCGCAGGGGGTGTTTGCCCACGATCTCTTTCTTCCAGAGGACCTTGCCGCTTGAGGCATCGCAGCACCAGGCGATGATGTCTTTGCCAACTTCAGCATCGGCTTCGACTGGTTTGAGAGTGGTAAAAAAGACCTTTCCTTTGGAGATCACCGGCGTGCTCTGGCCGGTCTCCGGCAAGGTGACCTTCCAGTCAATATTCTGATCGAGAGCCATACTCCATGTGGTCGGGCCTGTTTCAGAAGTCTGGAAGTTGCCCCCGGCACCGCTGCCTTGAGGCCAATCACGGGCGTGGAGGAAAGAGGTGCAGGCGAGAAGAGTATGGAGAAAGATTTTCATGAGATGGAAAATTGGAACCAATCTTGAATACTCGTTTCCGAGGCCACTCGTATCAAGGATGTTTCCTGATGTCCTGGAGGGCTTCGATTTGGCACAATCCAATCGGGCCTCCAATTTTCTTTGCTAGATTTTCCGGGGGACCGAGCATTGTTCTCATTCCAGATCCTGAACAAGTTTCTCTCGTGCAGCGTCTGTTCGTTCAGAATAGGAGCGCCGCAGACGGACTCTTCACGCCCGATGGCCGCTTCCACTGCATGCCCGCCGAAGTCCTCGCTCCCACCATCGAACTCTTCCATCACCGCCGCCCTCCGGTATTCAACAACGCCGAGAGATCGGAGGCGTCTTAGACGCAGGCGAAACCGGAGTCCGAAGGGTGAGGCCGCCTGGCGGGGCGGGCGAATCAAACGGTGGAGTCCATCGAGCCACCTTGGCAAGACATCAAGGAATGGATCCCGGATGACGACTCGGACCTGAACTGGTTCAACCAAGAAAGGGACCCCACCGGAGCAGAGCCCGAGAGCTACGACCAAAGTCCCGCCTGGCAGCCCAAAGAGATCCCGCTCGGCGACGGCCGGACTCTCATCCTCGACGACAGCTGACAGGCAAAAAGCTTGGTGACCCAAAAAAACCGCTGTCAAAAAAGAACTTGGCAACGCGGGCTGGGAATCTACTCTCACTTTCTATGAAAGTCGTACTCGGGTCTCCCGATTCCAGGAGAATATGGCGCCGATCAGGGACTTTTCCTGCCGAAATCCCCACAGCAGTAAAACCAAACCAAACCACCGCCTCCGCCCCTCTTTCCCCCTGTCTCTTATACA
>CAJXVQ010000243.1 GCA_913060685.1 uncultured Verrucomicrobiales bacterium | reverse complement strand
TCTACACAGAGTAGATCGTCGGCAGCGTCAGATGTGTATAAGAGACAGCCCTTAAGGAGATTCTGGCATGAACAGACTGACTCTCGCCTTCACCGTTGCTGCTTTTTTCGGGCTCGGTGCTGCCTCGCTGTCCGCTGACACCTACACGCCAGGTGAGCCTGTCCGCGGGAAGTTCAAAGACCTCGCCGAGGACTTTCTTTACGATCATTGCTACGACTGCCACGACAACGAGACGCAAAAGGGCGATCTCAATCTGATGGACCTCGGTCCGGTGGACGAGACCAACGCGGCAGTCTGGAAGTCGGTCTGGGCTCAGGTCTCGCTTCAGGAAATGCCGCCCAAGAAAAAGAAGCGGCCGGAAGTTATCGCGCGGCTTCGGTTCTCCGACTGGATCGTCAGCGAACTCACACGCGTGATGGAGGACAAGGGCGGCTTTCAGGCCCACCTCGATCCTCACAAGGGCAATTTTCTCGCCCATGACCTGCTCTTCGGATCGCTGCCCGATGGCATCAAGCTCGCGCCGACCTCTTCACCGGCGCGCATCTGGCGGGTGACACCCCAGGAGCACATCACCCGGCTGAACGAACTGATCAACACCGAGCCGCAATTCGACCCAAAGAAACCGGGCCTCCGAACCCGCGGCGATGTTGTTCCCACCAACCACGGCGGCGAGTTGAAGCTCTACTTCGGAGCCGACAGAATCATTAAGTGGCAGGGAGGAACCGTCGCTTATGCCACGTCGGTCAAAAGTATCCCCGTGGTTCTTTCCTCATCCCGCAAACATGGTTTTGAGAATTACCCCAATTTCTACACCGTCAACAGCGCCGAGGCCACCCAGATCCTGAGCAAGGCGGAGGACATCCTGCGCTATATGGCCTACGGCCCGCTGAGCATCGCCAATCCCGAACAGATCACCGACAATCCGAACACTTATAAAACGGAGGGCGATCTTCGGGGGCTGCCCACGGCCATTGTTTATAACACCAAGGTTGTCCGTCCGCTGAGCCCGGTCTACGAGCTCATGAAGAATTCCGGGGTCACTGACGAAGGTCTGCGTGCCGCAGTGGACTACCTTTTCGAAGCCCTGACCTTCCGTCCGCCTACGAAAACGGAATCCAAGGACTATCTGGAGATCGTCAAAGATTCCATCGAGAAGGTCGGCAAAGAGAATGGTGTCTTCATGGGGCTTTCGTCCATTTTTCTGGATCGCGATGCCCTGTTCCGACCCGAACTCGTCGAAACCAGCAAATCTGACAAACACGGCCGTGTTATGCTTCAGGATTGGGAGCTTGGCCTGGCTTTGAATCATGCGCTTCGCTACATCAAACCTGACGAGGAACTTCGGCAGGCCATTGTTGACGGTCGCATGCGCACCCGATCAGATGTGGAGCGCGAAGTGACCCGCATGCTTGCCGACGAGAGCATCCGCAAGCCGAGGATCCTGCGCTTTTTTAAAGATTACTTCGACCATGACCTCGCCGGTTACATTTGTAAGGACGAAAAAGCGCTGGCGACGACGGGTGTTTCGAGTCGCGGCAATTCGCACTACCGCGCCATGTTCGACGCCGCGGCGAGCACGGATCGCCTCATCGAACTGATTTTAGAGGAGGACAAGGACGTCCTCAAAGAGTTGCTGACCACCCAGAAGGTCGTCGCAACCAGGGCCGACAACAGCTACTTCGGCAGAAAACGCACCCCGGAAGAGAGAGGCACTGCCCAAGCCGCGAAGAAGGCCGCTGATGCAGAGCTGGCGAAGAAGACTGCTGTCGATCTTGCGCCTATCAAAGCAGAGCTTGTCGAGGTTGAGGGCAAGTTGAAAAAATTGAAAGGGAGTCCTAAAAGCAGTCAGGCACTGAAGGTTCTGACCAAGCAAAAAAAGGACCTGATCGCGGCAAGGAAAAAGATCGAAGGAAACAAAAAAAGGAACCGAAATAACGGCAAGATTGACGTTGCCGAGGCAACGCTGACGGGCCCGAAAATCTATTCCCGTGTCAGCCATCGCTCCTTCGGGAACGGATCGATGAAGCCCGAGCGGACCCTCGCAACGGCCCCCGAGGGACAGCGCCTCGGCATCTTGACGCACCCCAGCTGGCTGGTCTCCCACTCCGACGCCATGGACAACCACGCCATCTTGCGCGGCCGCTGGATCCGCGAGCGACTTCTCGGCGGCGGCATTCCCGATGTTCCCATCACGGTCGACGCCATGCTTCCCGACGAGGCCAATACGACACTTCGGAAGCGCATGCGCGTTACCCGGGAGAACTACTGCTGGACCTGCCACGAGAAGATGGACCCACTCGGGCTACCCTTTGAAATGTTCAATCACGCCGGCCTGTTCCGCACGACCGAGCTGAATGAGCCTGTCGACACCTCCGGCGAGATTATCAATTCCGGTGATCCCCAACTGGACGGTCCCGTGGAGAACGCGATCGAGATGATCCAAAAATTAGCAGCCAGCGAGCGCGTCCACCAAGTCTTCGTCCGCCACGCCTTCCGCTTCTGGATGGGACGAAACGAAACCCTCAACGATGCCCCCGTCCTCCAAGAGGCCTTCCGCGCTTATTCCAAAACCGGCAGTATGAATGCTCTGATCGCTTCATTGCTCACGTCCGACGCCTTCCTCTTCCGCAAGATTGAGTGAAAAGAGGAAGACTGACTCTCCCGGCACTCGAACGGTTTTATTGCGCACAGATGGAAAATATCGATCGTCTTGTGGTGGGCTTTCTCCCACGATCATTCTGGCTCGGAACTCAGGGAGAACGCCCCAAACAGCACCTTCGACAAGACCGCACGGAAAACTGACTTATTATGAAACACGCAATCATCACCGGAGGAGGTTCCGGCATCGGCAGAGCGATCGCGCTGCGTATCGCTGAGGATGGCAATCACATCGTCATTCTCGATCTTCAGAAAGAAGCCGGTGACGAGACTGTCGAGCTGATTCGGGAAGCAGGCGGAAGCGCGGAGTGCTTCCGCTGCGATGTCTCCGACACCAACTCTGTTCGTGAGGTCTTCGAGAAACTCCCACGGGTCGACATTCTGGTAAACAGCGCCGGGATCGCCTCGATCGGTAACGTTGGAGACACGACACCGGAAGAGATGGATTTGATCTACGGGGTGAATGTGAAAGGACTCTATCACTGCATCCACTTCGCGGTGCCGAAGATGATCGCCGAGCGTGGCGGCGTAATTCTGAATATCGCCTCGATCGCAGCGAAAGTCGGAATTGAAAATCGCTTCGCCTACTCGATGTCAAAGGGGGCGGTGGTTGCGATGACACTCTCGGTCGCACGCGACTACATCGACAAGGGGATTCGTTCCAACTGCGTCTGTCCGGCTCGCATTCACACGCCATTTGTCGATGGCTATCTGGAGAAGAATTATCCTGCAGACGAGCGTGAGGGTATGTTTGAAAAGCTTTCAAAATACCAGCCGATCGGCCGCATGGGGAAGCCCTCGGAGGTCGCAGAGTTGGCCGCCTTCTTATGTTCTGACAAGGCGGCCTTTATCACCGGGTCGGCTTATGATATTGATGGCGGAGTCACGTTACTGAGATAGGATCCTTGCTCTATGAAACTCACCCGATACCACGAAAATAATTCGATCACCCCTGGAGTTTTCGCTTCAGAAACTGAGATTTTCAACTGCACCAGCTTCGGCGAAGACTGGGGAGAATCATTTTTTGAGAACGATGGCCTTACGAGGCTTGCGGCGTTTATTGAGGGGGAGGGGAACTCTCTCCCGAAGGTTCGAGCTGCCGAGGTAAGGCTTGCGCCAGCGATTACGCGACCGTCGAAGCTCGTCTGCATCGGGCTGAATTACGCCTCCCACGCTGCGGAGTCCGGGATGGAGCCACCGAGCGAACCGGTCATTTTTTTCAAGGCGACGACTGCCTGGGGCGGCCCGAACGATGCGATCGTGATCCCGCGGGATTCGGAGAAAACCGACTGGGAAGTCGAACTGGCGGTGGTGATCGGCAAGAGGGTAAAGTATGTGAGCGAGGACGATGCGCTTGATTACATCGCGGGCTACGCAGTGCATAATGACTACTCCGAACGCGAGTGGCAGTTGGAGAAGGGCGGACAGTGGGTGAAAGGAAAGTCCGCTGACAGCTACGCGCCCTTTGGTCCCTACGTCGCAACCAAGGACGAGGTGGCTGATCCGAATAATCTCAACCTGTGGCTCACGCTGAATGGCAAGAAACTTCAGGACGGTTGCACTTCAGATTTTATTTTTAATATCCAGCATGTCATCAGCTATCTTAGCAGATTTATGACCTTGCTTCCGGGCGACGTCATTTCCACCGGGACGCCGGCGGGGGTCGGTTTGGGATTCGATCCGCCGATGTACTTGAAGGCCGGAGACGTCGTCGAGCTCGGCATTGACGGGCTCGGATCGCAGAAGCAAACGGCGGTCAAGGAGAGCTAGAAAGATGAAAATTACTTCCGCCGAAGTCATCGATCTGCGCGTGCCGACCTCGGATGAGATGCTGGGGTCGGACCCGTTTCACAAGGCGCCGGATTATTCTTCCGCGGTCTTGCACCTCGAGACCGATGGCGGGCTGCGGGGTGTCGCGGTGGTGTTCACAGTTGGCGCTGGAACGGACTGGATCTGCTACGGCATCCGCGATCTCGCGCAGCTGGTGGTTGGAACTTCGCTGGCGGATTTTTCTGCCGCGCCAGTTGAACTCTACCGGCGGTTGATCGACCACCACCAGCTACGCTGGCTGCACGATGGTGTTTTCCGGATGGCTTGTGGAGCGATCATCAATGCCATGTGGGATCTGTGGGCTAAGTCTGAGAAGAAGCCGTTGTGGAAGCTGCTGGTGGATCTCGAACCGGAGTTTGTCGTCGAATGCGTTGACTGGCGTCACCTGCAGGATGTGCTGAGCCCGGATGAGGCGCTCGCGATTTTGAAGGGAGCCAGGGCGAACAAGGTTGCGCGTGAGCAAGAGATGAGTGAACTCGGTCCGAAGGCCTACTGCACTGCGGGTTGGCTGGGCGTGAGCGATGAGGCGATTCTTGAGACCGTGCGGAAACTTCAGGAGACAGGCTTCGATGCGTTCAAATTGAAGGTGGGGCAAGACCTCGGGAGCGATGTGGCGCGGATTAAGTTTCTGCGTGATGCGATTGGCCCCGATCAGTCCTTGATGGTCGATGCCAACCAGTATTGGGGTGTCGGCGAGGCCAAGGAGCACATCGGGCACTACTTGCCGTTTGGACTGAAGTGGGTGGAGGAACCGATTGCCCGGGATGACATACTTGGCTATGTGGAACTCTCTGAGACCTTCGAGGGTGCCTCGTTTAAATTTGCCTGTGGCGAGCAAGCCGCCTCGCCGGTGATTTTCAAGCAACTGCTCAAGAGCGGTGGGATCGGCTACTGCCAGATCGATGCGGTGCGGGTGGCCGGGGTCAACGATGTCATGGCGATCATTCTCATGGCCGCAAAATTTGGTGTTCCGGTCTGTCCGCATGGCGGCGGGATTGCGCTGTGCAATATGATTCAACACTACGGGATGTGGGATCAAATTGCCGTAAGCGGGCACTCGGACACGCAGCTCGTGGAATACATCGATTTCCTCCAGGACGCCGTCGAGCATCCGGTGCGGACGCAGAGTGGCCGCTACGTGACGCCAGCTGCCCCGGGTTGGGGATTGGAATTCAAGGCTGATTTTCTGGCCGACCACACCTTTCCGAGTGGGAAGATCTGGCGCGAGCGACCGGAGAACAGGTGTGGCGTTCACTTTGAATGCGATCCTGGATAGGGGACTGCTGCCGCAACCGGTGCGCTGAGATCTCTCTAAACTTCTAGTTTGGTTTTGGGCTTCTTTGCTTGAGGCTAACGCGTTAGGTTCGCTCCGGAATGTTACCTAGCAGCGATCCCTATCAACTCGACCCGTCCAAAATAGAAGAGCCTCCGACCACGTTGCGCGGCAGCCTCAAACACATCGGGCCCGGATTCGTGCTGTCGGCGTCCATCGTTGGCTCGGGCGAACTGGTCGCGACCACGACCCTCGGTGCCAAGGCGGGATTTATCGCCCTGTGGGTGATTCTCGTCAGTTGCCTGGTGAAAGTCGCAGTGCAGGTGGAATTCGGGAAACGCGCGATCGCGACTGGCAAACCGACCTTTGCATTGCTCGACAAATTGCCCGGTCTGAGAATCGGCAAGGCGAACTGGAGCATCTGGGCGTGGCTTTTTTTGATGCTGTTCAAATTCCTACAGGTCGGCGGTATCATCGGCATGGTCGCCGTGCTTTTGAACATGGCCTTCCCCGCGATACCGACCGATGTCTGGCTCGTGGCGACCGTCGCGGTCGTCGGTGTCATCGTTTCGGGAGGTTACTACAAATTAATCGAGACCCTCTCCGTGGTGATGATCGGCCTGTTTACAATTTTCACCCTCGTGTCGCTGGTGGCGCTGCAGCTCGGACCGGAGGCCGTTACGATCGGTGAGGTGTTTTCGGGCCTGACTTTCAGTCTGCCGAGTGACAATGCGATGCTTTTGCTGGTTATCGGTGCCTTCGGCATCACAGGTGTGGGCGGGGATGAGATCATGGCGTATAACTACTGGTTGATCGAAAAAGGCTACGCGGCAAAAACCGGCAAATCTGATGGGAGCGACGAGTGGGCGCGGCGCGCGAAAGGTTGGACGAAGGTGATGATGGTCGACGCCGTAGCGGCGATGGCTGTCTATACGATCGTGACCGCGGCTTTCTACGTCCTTGGCGCAGGGTTGCTGCACGGGCGCGGCGAAGTTCCCGGCGGTGGAGGTGGACCGTTCCTGGAATACCTGGCAACGATGTATACCTCGACGCTGGGAGCCTGGGCGGGACCGATGTTCTATGGCGGCGCATTTGTCGTGCTGTTCTCGACGACTTTTGCCGCGCTCGCGGCTTGGACCCGGCAGTTTGCTGATGCCTTCGGGCAGATCGGGCTGTTCGATTTCTCGAATTTAAAACAACGCATGCGCTGGATTGCCGGCTTGGCCTGGGGCATTCCGGTTCTGTGGGCGATCGTCTACAAAGCGGTTGGAAATCCGGTGTTCATGGTCTTTGTCGGCGGCTTCGTCACTTCGATCATCCTCCTGATTGTGCTCTATGCCGCGATCTATTTCAAACGGCGTGACTCCGATCCGCGTTTGAATCTCGGTAAGGGTTTTTCGGTTTGGTTCTGGGCGAGTGCGGTCCTGATCGTGCTGGTTGGGATCTGGACGGCGGCGAAACCGTTCCTCTAAGAACGTGCGCCAGCGTCCACGATCAACGCAAAACAAAGTGGAAGCGTTCGGGGATTCGGTCAGCGTCTAGACGAATTGAGAATAGTCGATCGGCTGGTTTCGATCCAGCTGATCGGTCACTGGAGGCATGTCATACTTGAGCCCGGTGGCGCAGTTAAAGAGAACCACGGACTCGTCGCGACGGACCCGTCCGCTTGCCAGTTCCTTTTTGTAGGCGGCGTAGGTAGCGGCGCCTTCGGGGCAGAGCAAAATTCCCTCGCGATCGGCAACCTCTTGGCGCGCGGCCATAATCGCATCATCGTCGACCGCGGTCGCGAAGCCGCCAGTCTCACGCACGCCGCGCAGGATCAGAAAATCGCCAACCGCGGCCGGCACGCGGATGCCTGCCGCGACGGTGTGCGCATCTTGCCAAAGTTCGGCGTGTTCGGCACCGTCCTCGAAGGCCTTGACAATCGGGGCGCAACCACTGGCCTGCACCGCCACCATGCGTGGGCGTTTTGAATCAATCCAACCGATCGCTTCCAGTTCGGCGAAGGCCTTCACCATCCCGATGAGTCCGGTTCCACCGCCGGTGGGGTAAAAGATAACATCCGGGAGCTGCCAGCCGAACTGCTCGGCGAGTTCCAGGCCCATCGTCTTTTTTCCCTCGATGCGATAGGGTTCCTTAAGCGTCGAGACATCGAACCACCCGGTGTGTTCAACTCCCTCGCGCACGATTTTTCCGCAGTCCGTGATGAGCCCGTTGACGCGCCACACCTTGGCACCCTGCATCGCGATCTCGCGTATGTTCGTCTCCGGCGTGTCCTCAGGACAAAACACGAACGCCTCCATGCCGGCGCTGCGCGCGTAGGCCGCCATCGCAGCGCCTGCGTTGCCGTTGGTTGGAATGGCGAGTTTATGCAAGCCGAGTTCCTTGGCCATCGACACCGCCAGACACAGACCGCGCGCCTTGAACGAACCGGTCGGTAAGCGCCCCTCGTCTTTGATGAAAACTTCGTCGCCACCTCCGAGTCGTGAGGTCCTCAAAAGAGGCGTCATCTGCTCGCCGAGACTCACGATATTCTCAGGCTCCCGCACCGGAAGGAACTCGCGGTAGCGCCAAAAATCTTCGGCCCGTCCAAGAAGATCCGCCGGTGTCAGCGCGGCGCTGAGTGCTGGCAAATCGTAGCGCACCAACAAGGGAGCACCGACTTTGGAAAGACCGTGGATCTCATTCGCTCGATAGTGCTCGCCGGTTTTAGAGCATTCGAGATGCGTGACAAAATTCGGTCGATCGTTGGTGGTATTGGACATAACGGAAGATGCTTGGGCGGTTCTATTTCCTCTCGAGGGTGGCGCGCCTTCTGCTGCTGTGCGGCGCGGAACGCATTTGATCGACTTGATGGATATTTTCCATGTTTCCATCGGCGCCTCTGCGAGTTGATACAAGGATCTTAACTCTAACAAGCACGGATAACGGCGCGATCCTTTTACCTTGAAGTTATAAATGATGTGGGCCCGCAGCCCGTCGGACTTAGAGTCAGGGGCCTTGGCGTTGAATTGTTAAACTGACCTCATGGTAGCTCGCTTCGTCCACGTTGATCACGCCCCCCCGCATCTCCTGTCACCCGATCTCCGGGACTGGGGCAGCAAGGATCACATGATTCATTTCATCATGGATGCGGTCGTTGGCGACATCAAAAACGTCCTTGTCGATAGTGGATATTACAGTGAAGCCGGCGTCACCAAGGTGGAAGATGGTGGGTGCGGTCCCACCGTTTACTCCGCGATCAAACGCACCCCGCATGGTGGCAGCGTGGCTCAACTTGAAGAGCATCCCTATCCCCTGAAAGCTCCTTGGATTATCTCTGAAAACCGGACTGAGCGCCAATAAAACCTCTGGAATGACTTGACCAACCAACCGCTCCGCAAAAAATAATCGAAATCTTGTTCAGGATTTTTTTGCGGCAGCTCTGACCAAATCCGACAGACTGCTATAGTGCTAAGAGATGTCATCTTTTGTATAAATGGGGAGTCGAGAGATGCTCGTATGGTAGACTTGCCGGCAGGCTCTATTTGTTATTCGCTCTATTTGAAATTTTACAAATCTTCATGCGCGGCAGTATAGCTTTAGTGCTCTTTGGGGGTGACTAATTTCCGGCTGTCGGGGTCTGATCAAAACTGGACGGTAATTTTTCGTTCAAAACTGGAATAGT
>CAJXVQ010000242.1 GCA_913060685.1 uncultured Verrucomicrobiales bacterium | reverse complement strand
ATCTACACAGAGTAGATCGTCGGCAGCGTCAGATGTGTATAAGAGACAGCCCGTGTGATGGCCAACCGCGTTTGGAAATACCTCCTCGGCGATGGCCTCGTCCGCACCCCCGACAACTTCGGCCAAACCGGCGAACTCCCCAGCCATCCCGAACTTCTCGACCACCTCGCCCTCCGCTTTGTTGAAAACGGTTGGTCCATCAAATCACTCATCCGCGAGATCGCCCTCAGCCGCACCTACCAACTCTCCTCGCAAACCACCCAGGACCGTGATCCCGAAAACCGCCTCTTCGGCCGCGCAAATCGCAAACGCCTCGAAGCCGAACTGATTCGCGACACCGCCCTCATCATCAGCGGCCAACTCGACCCCATCCGCGGCGGCCCCACCATCCGTAAAGCGGGACAATACGACCTCAATTACATCTTCGATTCCAGGCGCCGGAGCGTCTACGTTCCCTGGTTCCGCAACTCCATGCTCGATCTTTTCGAAGTCTTCGACGCCCCCAATCCCAACCTCGTCGTCGGCAAACGCCCCGTCACCAACCTCCCCACCCAGGCGCTCTTCCTCATGAATAGCACTTTCATTCGCGAGCAATCCAAGCTCACCGCCCAACGTCTTCTCCAGGAAAAAACGAGCATCACCAACGCCTACCAGCTCATCCTCTCCCGACCTCCGAGCGAAAGCGAACGCACCTCTACCGAAAATTTTCTCAACCAATTCCCCCCCGACGCCCAAGAAGAAGCCTGGACCCAACTCTGCCAAACCCTCTTCTCCTGCCTCGACTTCCGCTTCCTTGATTAAGAAAACTCCGCGACTCTGCGTGAGATCACCCCTCAACCAAACCCATGTCCCACCATCGCCGCCAATTCCTAAAATCCGCCGGTTGCGGATTCGGCTCCCTCGCCCTCTCCTCCCTGCTCGGTAGTCAGGCCAACGCCAACCCCTTATCTCCGAAACCTCCCGTACTTCCCGGAAAAGCCAAGCGCATCATCTTCCTCTTCATGGCCGGCGGCCCCAGCCATGTTGATTCCTTCGACTACAAGCCCGAGCTCATCAAACGCGATGGCCAGACCTTCGACTTTGTCGGCGTCCGAAAGCAAACCTTCGGAAAAAAAAGCCAACGCACACTCCTCAAGCCCCTCTGGGACTTCAAACAACACGGCCAATCCGGTCGCTGGGTGAGCAGCCTCTTCCCCCACATCGCCAAACATGTCGATGACCTCTGCTTCATCCACTCCATGCACACCGAGGGCGTCGCCCACGGCCCCTCCACCCTCTTCCTCCACACCGGCGCCACCAACCTCGTCCGCCCCTCCATGGGCAGCTGGATCACCTATGGACTCGGTACCGAAAACGAAAACCTCCCCGGCTTCGTCACCATCATGCCCTCCGCCAGCAAAGGCGGACCGCGCAACTACTCCAACGCCTTCCTTCCAGCCGTCCACCAGGGCACCTGTGTCGGCCGCGCCGGACTCCCCGCGTCCGAGGCCACCATTCGTAATCTCAATAACCCCCATCTCCCCCTCAACTCGCAGAAGCAACAATTCGACTTCCTCCAACAACTCAACCGCCAACAAGCGCAAACCAAGAACGATCAGAATCTCAACGCCGCCATCGACTCCTTCGACCTCGCCTTCCGCATGCAGATGAATGCGCCCGACATCCTCGATCTCGCCAGTGAATCCGAAGCCACCAAAACGATGTATGGCATTGGCGAAAAAGCGACCGAGAACTACGGCCGCCAATGCCTCATGGCCCGCCGCCTCGCCGAGCGCGGCGTCCGCTTCATTCAGGTCAACTACTCCGACGAATCCGTCAACCCGCGCTGGGACCAACACTCCAACATGCCCAAGCACGAAGTGCATGCCCGCGCCACCGACCAGCCCGTTGCGGCCCTCCTGCAGGATCTCAAACAACGTGGCCTCCTCGAAGACACCCTCGTCTGGTGGGGCGGCGAATTTGGTCGCACTCCCTTTGCACAGGGAAAAGACGGTCGCGACCACAACCCGCGCGGCTTCACCACCTGGCTCGCCGGCGGCGGGACCAAGCCCGGCTACGCTCACGGCGCCACCGATGAAATCGGCGACACCGCCGTCACCGACCGCCTCCACATGCACGACCTCCACGCCACCATGCTCCACCTCCTCGGCCTCGACCACGAACGCCTCACTTACAACTACGCCGGCCGCGACTTCCGCCTCACCGACGTCGCCGGGAATGTCGAAAAAGCGATCTTTGCTTAGCTCCGATAGGAGAGACTTCCCCTATGGTGCCCATTGTCTTGTCCACTCAAACACAAGGGGTTGACCACGAAGAAAGCCAGGAGGGGACTAATCACGAATTCCACCGGATTTGGCTCAGGATTTCCCGTATTGAGGAGCGGGCGGGGAAGGCTCACTTCGATTGTCAAAAAAGAGAAGTTTTCCAAAAAAGAAGAAAAATGATTCCGCGATTCATCTTCGGTTCATTTTCACTCTGCTAGTCTGCAGGGGTTATGAAGAAGTTTCTCACTCTTATTCTCGCATCGCTCTTCTCACTGGGGGGGTCCACCCTCGCCCAGCAGCAACGCCCACCCGGACCTCCTCCCGGTGGCGGTCCCGGCGATCCACCTCCCCGTGGTGAACGCCCACCCAAAGGCGAAAGACCTCCACGAGGCCCGCGACCCGGTGGCAGACCGGGACGACCGGGAGCCGATAACCAAGCAGGAGGCAGACAGCGCCCCGGTGGTGGAGGTGGTGGCCCACGCCCCGAAAACCTCGGCGAATCCGAGGCCGAACTCGGCTCCTCCGGCATCGCCTGGTATCCCATCCTTGAGGACGGCCTTGCCGAAGCCAAGCGTACCAACAAGCCCATTTTTTTCATGGCCGTGGCCTCCCAATGCGGCGGTATCTCAGGCGTCTTTTGACCCGGCTACACCGCAACGCAGAACCGTGAGTTCAGCAACGAAGAAGTCATCAAAGCCACCCGCGACTACGTTTGTATCCGCATCGATTCCTACGAAAGTGAGAAGGCCCAAAAGATCGTGCGCACTTTCCTCAACGGACGTTTCGAGAACACCGCCTTCTGCCTCCTCGCCCCCGATGGCAAAACGAGGCTCTCCCGCAGCCACCGCAGCCCCACCCACATCTTCGGTGGCGGCCTCGTCGATTCACTCGGTGAAATTGCCAAAAAATATCAGACGAAAGGCGAAGCTTCAGAAGCCGCGGTCCCCGACTTCCCCACCTTCAGCCTCGGTCTCAATGTTTCTTCGGCCGACCAAAGAGTCATCGTCCTCATCACCGGCACTGAAGAAGAACTCAAGGGCGCCCGCAAGGAGCTCCCGGCCCTCAGCAATGACCCTGACGTGATCGGCAAATTCCACTACGACTTCGAAACTGATTCCAAGACCTGGACCAAAGCCCTCACCGGCGACAAATCCACCTCCCGGATCAAAATCATCGTCCCTGATGAATACGGCCAATCTGGCAAAGTCGTAAAGTCTTTCCCACTCGACACCAAAACCGAAGACCTCAAAAAAGCGCTCCTTGAAGCCAACGAGGCTTTTGCCAAGACTACCGAGAAGAAGAACTACAGCACCCACGTCAAAGAAGGCCGCCGCCAAGGAATCAAGTGGACCATGCCCATGGAATTCGGCGAAGACCGCGACGGGGACGGTAAGATCGACCACCGCGGACGATAGCCCCCACGTAGAACGGGCATCCTGCCTGTTTCCAGATCTGACGGCAGAGCGCCTCCTCAAGCTCTCTGCCGTTCTTGCGTTTCCATCTCGCGCCATCCCAAAGACGAATCTTCCTATCCTTCAAATCCCCCGCTAGCATCCCCGCCATGCCTCAAGATGACCTGGTCGAATTCTTCCGCTCCAAAGACCCCGACGCTCTCAAACATGTTGTCACCGTTCTCGATGAAGCGGGTATTGCCCATCAAGTCATCACGGAAGAAGGAGGATTCGATTTCACCTCAATCGGCTCGGGCGAAGACTTCGAAGCATTCATCACCATCCGTACCACGGACCACGACGACGCTCGCGACGCCCTTGAAGCGGACAGCTTGAACTCAGACCTCCCCGCCGATCATCACCTTCTCCATTCCTCCGATGATGAACTCATGGAAGTCATCACCCACGCCTCCGAATGGAGTGCCTTCGATGTTGCCCATGCCCGGCGCCTCCTCTCCGAACGAGGGGTCGATTCCACCAAGCTGGAAGAAGAGCGTGCCCAGCGGGTCGCTCTCCTTAAAAAAGGAAACCCGGCTCCCAAAGTTCTCATCTTGCTCGGCTGGATCTTCTCCCTCCTTGGCGGCGCCATTGGAATCGCGATCGCCTGGTTCCTCAGCCAAACAAAAGACAAAACCCCCGACGGCGAATACTACCGCTACGATCAGGCCTCCCGCCAAACCGGTGAAAAAATGGTAAAAGTTGCCGCCTTCGTTTTCGTCGTCGCCCTCGTGATTCGCTTCGTGGTCCTATCAGATTGACCGAAGCTTTTGCTCGATTTTCTTACTCAGATCTCCTTTGGCTCTGCTCTTTCTTCTCTAACTGGCCAATAATTGCAGCCGCCCATTTGCCATACTCTTCGTCGAACTTTGGCTTCAGCCTAATTACCCGTTCCGGGGAGGTAGCGGTAGTAAACCTCGAGCATCAATGTCGCGAGGGCGGTGTTGTAGACGGTCCCCGCAGAGTGCTTGTTGCCCGGGGGATTGGGCCACGAGCCATCCGGGCTTTGATTTGAGATCAACTGGTCGCGAAACATCTTGTTGTAGCTTTTCCAGAAGGCCCCGCCTTCGTTCATCGCGGCCTGTGAGACGTAGTAGTGCTCGTAAAGGTTGGCGCTCTTTTTGAAATCGAAACGGGAATTCTTGGCAATGTGGGCGATTCCCTTGCGCGCATCAAAATCGCGCTGTCCGTTGTGCTGTTGCAGGCAAAGCACGCCGGCGCCGGTGAGGGGTAGATTACCTTCATCCTTCCTGCCCAAGTCGTAACCAAATCCTCCGCTGGGCTTTTGAGCGTCGACCAAGGATTTAAGGCCTTTGGTGACCGCATCCTGAAGTTTTGGGAATTTTAAATCGGTCGCTTTGGCGGCTTTCAATGCTTGCAGGTGCCAAGCGGTAATCGAGGTGTCGTAACGACCGCCGCCTTGGTATTGGTATCCCCAACTACCCACGGAGTTTTGAGAATCGATGATCCATTGCACCGCTCCCTGAACGACCTTTTCAAGATTGGGAATATGATACCCAAAGGACCGGCTGAAGAGATAGCTCTCGCAGAGGGCGTAAGTGGCAATGGCGTGTTCGTAGCACCACGGGCCTTTCTGATCGTCAAAGATCCGGCCCTCGTTTTTCATGGCTCGATCGATGAGGTAGACGGTGGCATTGAAAACCGAATCGCCAAACTCCTCGGAGCCCGGGGTTTCGCAATGACCAAGATAGGCCAGAAGGGCAAGACCGGTGATTCCGCAGCGATGCTTTTCCCCCCAGAACCCTTCCTTACTCTGGCTCTTGGTCAGGTAGCGAAGCGCGTTGATGACGGCGGTCTCGCATTCCTGCGAACCACCGGTGGCGGCAAGTCGGGCGAGACGGTCATCGGCGTTACAACGCTTGCCTGCTCCACCGGGAACGTTGCCGAAGTCTCCGCCACCGAAGCCCTGACCGAAGTCGCTGCCAAATCCTTCATCAATGCCAAAACTCTGATCAAGGACCGGCTCGACCATCGTTGGCGCAGCCACAGGCGAGGTGGTAACTGCGGAAATGATTTTCGAAGGGGTTCCTCCGCCCGGCGGGGTCGGTCTGCGCGCGACCTGAACCTTCGCTTTTTGTTGCGAAGCATCGTCGTCAATCTCTACGGAAGGAGGCGCAAGGTAGGTGACCTGCTGGGGGATGTCTTTGCCCTGAATACTCAGATTGACGAGATAGAGCATGATGCCGATCAAGAGCATCAAAAGCAGGGCGATCATGACACTACTAATCGAGGTGACACGACGCTGCGCCGAGATCCAGGCGAGGACCTCTTTCGATGATTTAACGTGCCGACTCATCTCCCGATAGAAACGTGCCGCAAAGCGGGAAACTTTCCAGAAGAGATTTGCCAGCGATCAGGCCCTGCGACGCTTGAATGCGAAAATGGCGAAAAATTAACGTGACTACTTGGTGGGCTTGTTTGGGGGGAAAGTGATTTTAAAAACACCGCGCAAGCTCCCTTCCGTAAAACCTGTCGCCTGGTCATTGGGATAGAGTTGATTCAACGATGCTTTAAGTTCCGGAGAAAAAGTCGCAGGATCTCCATGGCACTTCAGGCACACTTGCTGTGTTAGAATGGGTTTGTAGACCACGGTTCCACCTTTCGGGCCCTGCACGACTTCACTTTTCAGGAGCATCGAGCCGTCTTCATTTTTCTGCAACCAGGCCTCCATAACCTTTCGATCACTCTCGTTGGGTTCGTTTTTGGGATTGCGCACCTTTAGAGCGGTTCGAGTCACGGTGACTCCGCCCAATTCCTGGTTGGTCGCATCCGTCAGTGGCTGGCCGACTTGTTGGCAAACTTGAAGAGCGGATTCGGGGCCACCAGCCTTGAGTGCTGACTTCAACTGGGTGCCAAGGCGCTTCATGAGGAGCCCCGAAGCTTCGTCAGCCCGAGCGAGAAATTCCTCGTGCTCCCCCTTGTCGGTGGACGGCTTTTCAGTGGATGCTTTTCCTGAATCACTCTCACAACTGGAGAGAAAAAGACCTACGGCTGCGATCCCTCCGATTCCGTAAAATTTCATCTGCTGTTTCATTCCCAATGGCTATCAGCTCCACGGAATCTTCGCAATAGACATTCCCCTTCCAGAGCTTCACCAAAATAAACGCGGCACCATCATCGGCGCCCGATCTCCTTTGGAAGTCGCAGCAAGCGGGCCACGATGAGAAAGATCACAAATACCCCAAGGAAGAGCCATGGCTGCCACTCAAGGGTCCAGGTCAGCGCCTCGTTGTCATTCATTCCCGACTCTCGTTTTTGAAGTGAGACCGCGCCCGCAAAGACCAGGCTCGCGGTGCCGTAGCTGATATTAAAGAGGAGCCCCTTCACGCTCAGCACCGTCGCCCGCTGACTCGAATCCGCGAGCCGGTTGAGATACCGGCTCATTAAAAAGCCAAGGTGCGACATCCCGACCATCACCCCAATCCCCGGCAGCACTCCCCAGTAAAGCCACACCCTCCCCAGCAAAAACAAGCAGAGAAACATCCACGCCCCCGTGAAGACAAAATTCTGCAAAGGCGAAAAAGTCTGCGCCAGATGCTTCGAAACCCTTGGGGTATAAACACCCAGAAGGGCCGAGCCCGCTGCAATGAAACCAAAGGTGAAGGTCGGAATCTCAATCAGCCGGAAATACTCACTGTTAATCGTGGCAAAGTTTCTCGCAACTCCATCGATCAGAAGCCCGCCGACCACAATCAAAATGGCCGCCTTGGTCGTCAGGACCCACTTCGCGGCCCTCCAGGTCTGACCAAAAATCTCCGCAAACCCCGCCTCGTTTTTGCCCTCGCTCACCTCGCGGAATTTCAGCGAGATCAAGAACGCCGCCACCGCCTGCGCCAAACACAAGACAATCGGCAGCCGGTGCGCCAACTCCACATTCACTCCGATGGAACCGGCATCGTAAACCAAGGCTCCCACCACCATCGCCACCACCATCGCGCCCGAACGCCACTTCATCGTCGCTTCCAAGACCTCATCCCACTCTTCCGGATCATCCAGCGAATCAAATGCCAGAGCCTCATCCGCCCCACTCGCGGCCGCTTCAGCCAGGCCGCTCAGAATCCGGTTTACCGCACAAAATCCGAACAACCACATTCCGGCATCCTTGGGAGCGGTCAACAAGACCAGCATCTCAAGCACCATCAATGCCGCTGCCGTGATCAACAATTTACGCCGCCCAATCAAATCCGCCAGCGCCCCCGAGGGCACTTCTGCCAAAAAGATCGTGGCAGCCCAGATGGCATTCAAGGTGACGAATTGCGACAGGCTTAGTCCCAGATCCAGGAAAAGGATCGCCAGAATCGGGTAATAAAAGCGTGCATTAAAAGCGGTCGTAAACCACGCATACCAGCGCACATTGGGTTGAGCGAACGGACCGGTCGCACGGAGAAGAGAAGCCACGACCCACTGTTAGAACCGGATCTCGAAATTGCAAAGCTGCAAACCGCTGGTCCCCTGCTATCCTTTCCCCTAATCCTGTTCCCATGTCCTCCACTCCTACTAAAAAATCCTGCTGCAGCGCTCCCGCTCCCAAACCCGAGCGCCCCGGCCTGAGTGCCTACACGCCCCTCTTTGTCATCATCTTACTCACCGCCCTCGCCGCCGGCGCCAAGCAACTCTCATATCCCACCCCATCATGGTCCGTCTGGATGCACGACTTCATGGGCTTTTTCCTCCTCGTCTTCGCGATGGTCAAACTCTTTGACCTTCCCTCCTTCGCGACCGGCTTCGCGAAATACGATCTCCTCGCCGCCCGCTCCCGGGCCTACGCCTTACTCTATCCCTTCCTTGAACTCACCCTTGGCCTCGCCTACCTCGCCCGTTGGCAACCGACCACCACCTATCTCACCACCATCATCCTGCTCATCTTCGGAGCCCTCGGCGTCCTCAATACGATGCGCCAGGGAAAACAACTGACTTGTGCGTGCATGGGGCAACTCCTTAAGGTCCCCGTTTCCACCGTGACCCTCACCGAGAATCTGAGCATGGCCGCGATGGCTCTCATCATGCTCATCCGATAAACCCTCAGCGCTTCACCACGGTTCCCTCTAGAAACTCTTTCCCGTCATCCGCGCGGGTAAAGTTTCCACAAGTGATTCGCGCGATTTCCGTGAGCGCCTCCCGCGTCAAAAAGGCCTGGTGGGAAGTCACCAGAACATTTGGAAATGTCAGGAGCCGCGAAAGCTCATCGTCGTCCAGGATTTCGTTCGAACAGTCCTCAAAAAACACCCCTTCTTCTTCCTCATAAACATCAAGAGCCACTCCGCCCAAATGCTTGCGTTTTAAAGCAGCCAATAAGGCCGCGGTATCGACCAATTTCCCCCGCCCCGTATTCACGAGATAACTCCCCTCCTTCATCCGGCTGAGGGCCGCCTCATCAATGAGGTGATGAGTCCCGGGAGTTAGCGGAAGATGCAGGGAAACGACATCGGCTTCGCTGAGAACTTCCTCAAGCGAAGCAGGCACCATGTCATTTTCAGAAAGCCACTCCAGATCCGGCTTGAGATCATAGACCAAGACCCGACACCCAAAGGCCTGAAAGAGCTTTGCGGTGATCCGCCCGATTTGCCCTGCGCCCAGAATCCCCACCGTCTTCCCGTTCAGATCAAATCCCACCAATCCGTTGAGCGAAAAATTGTGCTCGCGCACCCGTTGATAGGCGCGGTGAATCTTACGGTTCAAGGTCAGCAATAAGGCTATGGCTGTCTCTTATACACATCTCCGAGCCCACGAGACCGAGGCTGATCTC
>CAJXVQ010000241.1 GCA_913060685.1 uncultured Verrucomicrobiales bacterium | reverse complement strand
CTACACAGAGTAGATCGTCGGCAGCGTCAGATGTGTATAAGAGACAGGGCTGATGATCCAGATCTTGAGGTGGAGGTGGGCTTCGCCTGCGAAGTCGGGCCCCCAGATGTGCATGTCGCCGCCGATGTTGAGTGAGAAACTCTTGGAAAAGAACAAGAGGTGGGCGGTGATGCCAATGTCGAGGTCGAGGGAGGCTTCGGCGTCGTAGTGGTAGGGCTCCCAGGTGATCAGGCAATCCGCAGCCATGTGCAGATGGGCGTGGAAATCGACCCCGGCGATGCCGATGTCAAAGCCACCATGGATCGAGGCGTCGAGCAGGCCGCCGGCCATGAAGGCGTGGGCGGTGAGGGCGTAATAGAGTTCGCCCTTGAGCGTAAGGTTGGCGGCGGGCAAGACCCAGTTGAAACCGAGGCGGGGCACGTTGGGGTAATGATCCGGCTTTTGGTAGTCCGGGTGGTAGCCGCCGAGAGTGTAGACAAAATCGCCCCCGTGTTCGCCGCTGAACCATGAGGCATAGGCAAAGCCGCCGGTAAGGTGGCAGTTGCGTGAGAAGACAAAGCTGCCGGTCGCAAGTTCGGCGGTGAGGCCGATGGCACCTTCTTCCGGGCGAAGGTAGCCGTGCCAGTTCATGTGGATCTCGGCAAGGGGAGTGCCTCCGCCGCCTGTTGCCTTGGCGGGAACCTGAAGAACCGAGACGCCGAGCACGTCGAACTGGGTTTCATGGCCGAACTGGGCGATGAGGAGGGCGAAGCTGTCGATCAGCTCGAAGGAGGAAAACTTGATGCCGACCGCGAAGAAGAGGCTGCCGGTGTCGGGGGGGAGAAAGGCCTCCATCCGACCAAGTTCCGTGGCAAGGTCGGTCTTGATGGGAGTGCCCTTGTCATCACGCTGGACCGGGCCGGCAATGGCCTTGGTGACCAACGGGTAGGTGTGGACTTGCGAGATCGGCGGGATGATGGCCCGGCGGTTGTATCCAAACCCCGCCGCGAGGCCGTTCACGAAGAAGAAGGAGGGCCCGCCCAAGGGATAGTCGAGCATGGCATAGATGAAGAGCGAGGACTCGCCGTGATACTTTGCGAATGAGCCGAGGGCGGAGAGAGTCAGCGATGGGGTCTTGAGGATCGCCTGCCCGGCGTAGGCCGTGTAGGTCTGCTCCGGTTCGGCTGGGTCGATCATTTCCTCTTTCAGGAAGGCGGCGCCGATTTCGATCCCACCGCTGGCATAGTCGAGACCGATCCCCGTGATGTGGAAGTGGGGGTCAAACTCGGTCAGGGGCGTGTCGATCCCGAGGCCTTGGAGCGAGATCGTGAACCCTGCGGCGGTCAGGCCGGCGTCGAAGGTCACGTAGAGACGCTCGTTGGCATATTTGAGGCCAATGCGGTCGATATGGATCGGGCCGAAGGAGCGCTGGATCGTAATCCACTTGGTGGTGTCGGCTCCGGCGGCGACGTTGGGAATCGGGACGGTCGGCGGTGGCGGCGCGGTATCTTTTAGGAAGGGGGCCTCACCCTCTTTGTGTTTGGGATTGGCGGCGATCGGCAGGTTGAGTTTGATGGTCTTGCCGTCAAGCGTGAGAACGGTGGCGACGACAATGCCCGGAACCTCGTCGGGGATCGAGACGGCACCGGAGGAGTTGAGTTTGCCCATGATCCCCATTTCGTCCTTGTCGAAAGGGGAGTCGGAGGGCATCGGCAAGAGAAGTTGCAAATCGAGCTTGAGCGATTTCGGCGGGCCGCCACTGCCTACGAGGGGGAGGTTCGGCAGCTTGACGTTCGAGAGGTCGAGACCGGCCTGGAGGCTGAGGCCGATCAGCCATTTTGAGGCCTCGGATTTGTCGGCGTTCTTGCGCCACTGTTTGGCCAGGAAAACCCCTTTGGTTTTGATGTCGGGGACGAAGCCCTCATAGGCCTTGGGCACCAAGTCCTTCATGCTTGGGGGCTCGCCAGCGGTGCTGTTGAAGCTGGCCAGAAGCGTGCTGATGGTGACCTTTTCCTCGGTGGCGAGTTCGATTTCCTCGCGGTCGAAGATCACATCGAATTCGTAGGATTTCGGCGGCACGTCGAAGCGGATCACACCTTCGAGGCGGGTCTCGGCGAGGGTCTTGCCCTTGTTCTTGGGGTCCTCGTGATGGTCGATGGCGATGGAGAGGTCGAGATCGACCTTACGGTCCTCGATGTCCATCTCGACCCGGCAGCGGAAGTCGAAGGCGCGGGTGACGGAGTTGAAGGAGACGGCGAGGTTGGAAACGTTGAGGGCGTCGTCGAGGCTGGCGGGGGCGCTGACGCCGGGGTCGAATTTTTTGGCCAGCGCGCCGAACATGTTTCCGAGCGGAATTTCTTGGCCGGGGCCGGTGGTGCCTTCGAACTGCCACCCGCCGTCATAGAGGCCGGAGAGCATGATCTGGAGCGGGGTGTCGGCGCCGACATCGAGCTTGAGTTGGGCGCTGATGCCACCGCCATATTTTGTGCGGCCCTGCACCCGGAATTGCAGCGCGCCGATCTCAAATCCTTCGACGATTTCCCAGCTGTTCGGGACATCAAAAGATAGGCCCATCTGGCGGCTGCGGTAGTTGTAGTCGAGCCGCAGGTCGTCGATCGTGAATTTCTCAAGACCGGGACTGGGGCCGACCAGTTTTTCGAGCAGGGTGCCGACCTTCAGGCTGTTGCCTGACTGGAGGTAAATGTCGCCCTCGGGGTAGCTCCCGCCACCCAGAAGTCGGATGCGCTCAGCCCCGGTTCCGAAGCTGGCGCCCACGGCCATTTGGGCACGCACTTGTCGACTGGATTTGATGAGGGGGTCGTAGACGGTGACATGGACTGCGACGCCTTCCAACTCGAGGTCGACCGGGGCGGGGATCAGGGTCCAGTCCTTGTTGCGCAGGTCGAGGGCGAAGGTGAGCTTGGTGAGGGTCTTTTCGGATTTGGAAAATTCGAGTCCGACTGCGATTTGGGTGTCCGAGCCGAACTGTGCGGGTGGGCCGGGGAGGCCGAAGGCGGCGGACTCGCCGAGGAGGTGTTCGGGCTCGCCGAGGTAGGTGCCGCTGGCGCGGATCAGGTCGCCGTTGATCGGGAAGTCGATCTCGACATGGATGCGTCGGTCGTGCGGCAGGAGCAGGTCGGCTTTGATGCCAAGACGGGTGTTGTCCCGGGAGAAGAAATTGGGGTCGGTGAGAAAAATTGAAGCGTCCGAAAGCTTGAGGCCACCGCCGAGATTGGTCTCGATTGGCGAAGTTTGCAGAAGCAGACGACGGAAGAGGGGCGAGGTGCTCTCGCTTGGGTCCTCGGGGGGATCGTAGCGCAGTTTGGCGCGGAAGATCAGATGGATATCGCCGGCCACGGTATCGATGAAGTCGTGGATCTGGGAGAGGACCGCGGCGGCGCTGGCGGGCTTTACTGCGGTATCGCTTGCCCGTGGCGGGGGGACGAGGAGGCTGTCGGCCAGACTGCCCCATATGAAGAACCCGGACCACGACGGCTTGGTGAGGCCGAAGTTGGCTTTAGCGATGGTGACGCGCGGGGGCGAAAGGGGGATCTGTTCGAGGTCGTCGCGCTCAAGTCCGTGCTTCTCCAGATCGACGCCGTTATCCGGGGCCCAGTTGGAGAAGGTATCCATCCCTGCGAGGACGGCCTCGATCGGTCCCGGGGACGGGTCGCGGGTCCAGACATAGATCCAGATCGACTCATCCAGTGAGAGGAATCTCAGGTGGAAAGCGCCGGCGTGGTTGCCCGTGTTCCACGCACCGGGCAACTGGGGGAAACAGGTTCCGAAGTCCCAATCTTCACTCTTGGTGGGGGTGGCGACAAGGACGACAAGCCGCGAGTCTTTCGCGAAGCCTTTGCGCTCGAATGAGCATTCGACGCCCCGGATCCGAATCGGCGCACTCCTTTCCTCGGGAAGGTGGATGAGGCCAAGGGTGCGCCGCATGTCTTCGGCGCATTCGGGCGGGACCAGCCCGGCGAGGTCGTGATACTTGGTCATGGTCTTGGATTGGGCTGCAGACCATTGATGAGCGAGGTGTCGGGACGGTCATTCTCGACTTCGACCGGATTGGTGCGATCCGGGATCGACATCATGGCCGCCTTCAGGATCTTCCACTTGTTCTTGGCCTTTGTCTTGGAAACGGCAGAGACAAAGGCTTTTGCCAGTTCGTCCATCGATTTGTTGGCTTCCGCGAGTTCGAGTGGCCAGGTCTTGGTGGCGGTCATGCCCCATTCGCTTTCCGGGCCATCGTCGCGCGCGATGCGGAAGGTGCCACCCAAGAATAGGAGGGCCAGTTGGGCACGGAGCCGGGCGAGCTTATCAGGACCGAGTTTCTTGCGCTCCTCGGCCATAGGCTCGAAAAACCCGTCTGATTTGGTGGAGCCGCCGACAAGGGCGAAGAGATAGGTCAGCCAGACATGGTTGAACGAAATCAGACAAGTGTTGCGCAGGGCGAGCGCAAGGCCGACGAAGCGGTCGTATTCCTGATTGTCGAGCAGCATGTGGCGGATGAGAAAATCGCCTTCTTTCCAAGCGGGGTTGAGGATCTTCTGAACGGCCCCAAGCTCAGCAAGCTTCTGAGGCAGGAAGACTCCTACGGGGAAGTCGATCTCGTCGATGCCCGGTCGCCCGCCCTCGTCGCTATGGAAGGCGATGTTCGGATAGGCGAAGTGGCGCTCCTTGCCGGTTTTGGTGCCCGTATCGGCGGCAGGGCGACCCGTGGAAATCTTGTCGAGCATGTGGGCGCAAACGAAGCTATTCAAAGTCTGGGCGGCGAACATCACCGAGGAGTTAACGTTGCCGACTTCAGGATCTTCCCAGGCTTCGATCTCGTCGAATCCGGGGATGACGTCGATGTAGGCGTTGGGCGAGCCGACCAGCCCGAGGCCGAAGGGCTTGCTCGGTAGGGTGACGAAGAAACTCTGCTTGTAAGCAAAGCGATCGGTATTGACCTCTTTCCGGGCGTAGAGATCGCCTATTTTCTCCTGAATGTCGCTAAGGCGGACCATGTCTTCCCAACCGATTTTTGGACGGACCGGCCAGACCGCGAAGAGATCGTAGTCGCCAGTGACGGCGTTCTTATAGAAGTTCTTGCGTGCCTCGACCTTGTAGGTTTCGTAGGCGTCATCATCCTCGCCCTTGAGCTGCTCCATCAGGCCATAGGCCGGAAACGGATTTTGTGCGACGCAGAGCGGGTAGAAGCCCGGATGATCGTCGGTTGGCGTGGGGAACGTGGGGAGTATGGACTTCTTTTTCGGGAAATCGGTGAACGAGGAAATGGCGGCGGCATCGCCATCAACGCGCACGTAGGAAGTGATGGGAACGAGATTGGGCGGCATGTCCTCGAGAAGAGCGCGGACCTTCTTCCCGCCCTTCGTTCCCTTTTTCTTGTGGATCTTTTCCCTGGCCGGCTCTCCGTCCATGTAGGAAATCTCCGCGTCGTAGAAATCAGTCCAGTCTTGGGTTTTTCCAGTTGGGTCGATGGTGTGGATGCGGCCGTGGTAGACCTGCCAAAGGGGGGAGGCATCACTAGCCGAGTCGGGAGCCTTGCGGAGCAGGAATTCCATCACCACGGTGGGGATGACCTTATTGTCTTCTTTCTTGGTGTGATAGGCGATGCCGTAGATGTCATCGCCTACCGTGATCTGATGGATGATGGACTTGTGACTCAGCATTTGGACCTTGCGGCCATCGAAGATCTGGAGCGGGATGAAGGGGGTGAAGGCGTCTTCTTTGAGGGCGACGGAGTCGCGGAAGACGAAGTCCTTTTTCTGTTTTTCGTGGATGTATTTGAAGTAACCCGCGTAGTAGCCGTCGTTGTAGTCGATCTTGTCGACGCCCTTTTTGTTGAAGCAGGTCATCTGGCAGAGAAAACCGCTCATCGGCCCCCAGTTGCAGGACTTGGCCTTGACCTGATAGCCCTTGAGGTCGTGGCCGTGTTCGATCAGCTCGGGGGTGGCGTCGCCCGGGGCGCGGCTCATAATCACGCTGTTGGTTTCGTCAGCGGTCTTCTTGAACATCTGGATCATCTCGCTCGGGAAGCCCTCGTTAAAGAGCTTGTCGGTCGTGGCCTGGACGATGGTGCGGCGGGCAGGTGCGGTGCTTGCTGGTGCGTCCGGCCCGACCGGTTCGTTGCTGCCGGACTGCATGTCTTGGAGCTCCTGTTGGTCGGAACCAGAGAAGCACGCTTTGAAGAGTTTGGAGATACTAGGCATGAGGACGTTGTTGGTTTGTCGTGGGAGCGGCATGGCAGGCGCTGACATTGGTCATGGCGCGCTCTTTTCTGAATTGGTGATCGAGAGGCATTGGTTCGTTAGTACTTGATGATGAAGTTGACGTACATGTTCTTAGGGCGGGTTTCACTGCCACCAACCTTGTTCAGGACGCTGTAAGATTTGGAGTCCGGCTTCCGGTAATCTTTGACAAGATCATATCCAACACCTGATACAAAGTTGGTGGTTTCGGGAGGATGGGAATGCTTTCGAAACGCATCATCCTGAATACTCCCCACAGCCTTTCCTTTGGCACCGCCAGGCAACGATGGTTTGCGGTGTAGGCGGTCAGGATCCCTAGCGAAGTATTCATCTTTATAAGTGCCGGAATCCATGCCCCGAAGGAAGAGGCCGCGCAAATCGGGAAGATTGAAGTAACTTTTTCGCTCTTTTTTATCGTATCCCGACCCGAAGTTTTTTCCGATCACTTTGAAGAGGTTTTGGTATTGGGGATCCGCGACTTTCGTTTCGTTTTCAAGATACAGTTTTTTGCCATTGCATAGTTCCCATCCTACCGGCTCGTCATCCCCCGCGTAGGAAAGGATGGTGCCAACCGGGCAGAGCGCGTCCTGCACTGCGGTGGAAAGCTTGGCAAGATTAACTGTTTGATCGATCAGATCCTCACCGTGGAGGATGCCTTTGATGCGACCCTTTACCTCAAGCTTGTGGGCGGGATGGGCGACGCCGATGCCAACGCGGTTTTCCTTGGTTGATGACATCCAGTCGTAGATCAGCGGTGATTTGGTGACCTTGCAGTTGCGGCTGCCGTCCCAGTAGTTCGGAATGTGGCAATAGGTGAGGACGAGGTCGCTGGGACCGGTGCGTAGGCCGGTGGTGACGGCGAGGCGCATGTAGATTGATTCGTCGGGTGCGAGGCAGTCGGTAGCGGTGTGGTGGCCGTCGAACTTCCAGGTCATGCGGATGCCATCGCTGTGGGCGGTCAGGGGATCGTCGGGCCAGTCTTTGGGGTTGTCGGGGTCGGGGGGCGTGGTGACGCTGGTCTGGGCCTTGTTCACCCAGAGTTTGACTTTGGCAGGTTTGTCGCTGAGAGCCCCGTTGTGCTCCACCTTGGATTTGGTGAGTTCGCAGCTTAGAGAAAAGATCGTCTGGAGGTTGCCGGTCCGGTCGATCGTGATCGTCTCCTCCCGGTCGATGTTAGTGAGGCGCAGCAAAAGGAAGGTTTCGGTCTCGTCGTCGTTGATGAGTTGATCGGCGCCCACGACTGCGAAATGGAGTGGGATGAAGCGTTTGCCCAGTTGGCTTTTTACTTCGATCAGGCGAATGCGGGGGCCAAGGTCGGCAAGGTCGTCCTTGCGGCGCGTGAGCGGTCCGGGGCGGATTTCCACCGGGACGACCTGGCCGTCCGAACCGGGCAGTGCGGCGAGGTGTGGCAGGATGATGCGGAGGTCGGGCCCAAGGCTGGCAGAGTCTTGCGGATCAAGGTCTGGCTGTTCCGCGGCGGAGAGAAGGTAAAGGACGCCGGACTGGTCGGCAGGGTCTTCCATGCAGCAGAGATACCAGGCGTCCAAGTCCTTGGAAGCGTCGCGTGAAAGCAGGTGGATGAGCTGACTCTCGGCCCACGCAAGGGTTTTCAGAGAGAGGAGGCCGGGGGGGAAGCGGACTTCGAAATGGTGGTTCTGGTGAAAGAATTCTTGCAGCTCCCTACGGTAAACAGTCGTGGCATCGGGGTTGCGGGGCAGGCCTTTGAAGGCCGCTTGAATCTTGTCACGGCTGGATTCAGACAGAGCCTGCATGGTGGCAGCACGATCGGACATACGAAGCGTCAGCAGGTCGGCGAATTCCGCGATATTTTTCAAACGGGTCTTCGCCGTGCGCGCGTCTTTGTTGAGTTTGTTCAGGACGATGGACTGGCCCTTTTCGTCCCGGTTCCAGATCGAAAGGGTGAGGCGGTGGGCGATTTCGCCGCCCTCGACATAGATCACGGGGGATTGTTTCTCATCGAGGAGATCGAATTCGAGAGGGGAATAGGTGCGGAAATTTTCGGTCATGGCCCGACCTTTCTGGTTGGACGATTGGCGTTCGCGTGGGGGCAAATATCGATGTTCATGAGTCGGTCTCCTTTTTCTTTTTAAGTTTTAGCCAGCCCTCGACGATCTGCTGTCGGTTGGCGAATTGGGCGCGGGTTTCAACTGGCTTAGTCTCGGCGGTCTCGCGCCAGGCTTGGCCGTCGCGGGTGAGCCAGGTCAGATCGAAGCCCTCCTGTGTCCAGCTTGGGACGTACAGCGCATCGACGTCGGTGACGACGGGCGAGGCTGGCAGTGCGATCTCGATGTTGCGCAAGGCTTTGGCGTAGAATTCGGTTGGGATGGTGATGGCCTTGGTCGGCAAAATGCCCGAAACCGCATGCACGCTCCCCTGCGGATCAACGAGCATGGTCAGCTTGAGAGGTGGTGCGTCGAGGGAGTGCTCGATATTGACGGGGGATTTCCAGTGGGTGGAGAGGTGTGCGGAGTCCAAGGAGATGATCTGCGCGACTTCTATCTCGGTCGGCCCGAGTACGAGCGAATAGACCCGGCCGGGCGTATCGAGGCGCCAGCGGTGGCCTGATTTCTCAACGGTGACGTCAAGATTACCCGCACCTTCCAGCCGCACGCCCACCTCGGGCGGGACGATGCCGACATCGAGTTGATCGGTCAGGTAGTTGAGATCAGGCGCAGTGATACCCGGTTCGAGCACGATCCGCCCGGCGCCTTGCGGCGCGAAGAAATGATTGTCACGGTAGCGATAAGCGTCGGTGTGAAACTCCTCGACGAAATAGCCGATGAGGCCGTCGTTGAGTTGTTGCGATTCGCCGATCCGGATCGGGAAGCGGACATCGCAAAATCCGTCGGTGGTGCGTGAAAAGTCGTCGCTGACGCGGAGGCTTTCCCCTTCCCGTGCGATGTGGAAGGAATGAACCGGTAGGTCGATCCGCCAGCGGGGATCGAGCGGGTCATGGGATTCCTTGACGAGGGTGATGTAGGAGTGATCCGTCGGGAGGTCGATGCCGCCGTTGTTGAAGGTCAATTCAAGGGCGTCGAAGTCTTTACGGTCGAGCGCGGATTCAAAATTCTGCCGGTCGACCGGCGCTACCAGAATGCGCGGGCGGCGTGACCTTGCCGGATCGTTGCGACGGGAGGGGTCAACCGCCGCAGCCATGTCGTTGATGGCACTGGCGACGGATTCGTTGGTGGCAGGGCGGCCCTTGATTTCGAGATTGACCATCGCGCGGACCACCGCGACCGGCCGGCTGGTCAGCAG
>CAJXVQ010000240.1 GCA_913060685.1 uncultured Verrucomicrobiales bacterium | reverse complement strand
GCCTCGGTCTCGTGGGCTCGGAGATGTGTATAAGAGACAGGCGGTAAATAGTCCCTGAGATCCCTTGTGCCTCAAGGCGGTAGAAATTGGGGTGGGGCGCATCGTAGTCCTCGTAGCGGAGGTCGATTTCGATGCCTTGGTCCTTTAAAGCTTGTTCGTAAGTTGGCAGGCGGGGGTCATCGGGAGTCCAGCCGAGCAACCCGCTGTAAAGTCCAAGGTCACTGCCTTGTTCCTTGTGAGTCGTGACGAGCGATCCATTGGGGTCATATCTGACCACCAGTTTCACGATGTCTTCTCCTGCCAGAGCGCGGGCAAGTCTTCCGATCCGGTTCGCCGCAGCGCTGTGGGAACTACTGGGGCCTCGCATCACGGGGCCCAGAACGTCATTGAAAATGCTAGGAGGAGTTTTCATCAGATCTCTATGAGAGAACGTGCCTCAGGAATGGGTGGGGGAACAGGCGGGAATCGCTATTTTTTCTCGGGTCGGGCATGAGCTTGATCGGAGATTGAATCAGGTCTAGTTTTCGGAAGTGATTGAAATCTGGAATAGCGCCGTGATGGGGGTGGGAATCGTCTTCATCGGGCTGTGTGTGGGCTCTTTCTTAAATGTGGTGATTCACCGCCTGCCGAGAGGGCTGTCGGTAAATGATCCCAAAAGGTCCTTCTGCCCGCATTGCAAGACCACGCTTCCGGCGTGGCAGAACCTTCCGATTTTGACCTGGTTGATTCAGCGGGGGAAGTGTCGGAGCTGCCAGGCGCCGATTCCCGTGAGGTATCTCCTTGTTGAGGTTCTCACGGGCTGGCTTTACTTCGCCGCTTGGGAGTCGCTTCCAATGACCAGTGCAATTCTTGGGATCGTGCTTTTTACCATCCTCGTGGTGGTGACCTTTATCGACGCCGAACATCAGTTGATCCCAACTTCGTGGACGACTGTCGGCTCGATCATCGCTTTGCTTGGCGGGCTTTTTGTTCCGCATCTTCTCGATCTGCCGGGGAAGGAATTCGATGGGCTCCATGAAAGTGGTTGGTCCGGTCTCAAGGCTTCAGCGTTGGGGTGGGCGGTTGGTTTTGGTTCGCTTCTCTTCGTTGTGTTGCTCGGCAAGGTCATCTTTGGGCGGCTTAAGCTCCAATTCGAAGAAGCAATTCCGTGGAAGTTGGAAGAGGGGCACGGAGACAATCCACAGCTTCACTTGATCGTGGGTGATCAGGCTTATTCGTGGGACGACATTTTCTATCGCAAGACGGACGAGCTCAAGATCGAGGGCCATGGTTTTAAGGTCGATGGGAAGAGGGAGCCGGCCAAAGTTCTGATGATCAAAAGGGATGATGTTCACATTGGTGACAAAAAGTGGGGGGTCGAGACTCTCAAATCCTTGGAGGGGAAGGCCGCCCGGGTGGTCATTCCGCGGGAGGCGATGGGAATGGGGGATCCTCACCTCATGGGGATGATTGGAGCCTTTCTAGGTTGGCCGGCTGTCATCTTCGTCATCTTCTCAAGCTGCCTCTTCGCGATCGCGGCTGCGTTGGTGGCACGAGTGGGATTCGGCAAGCCTCTGCCTTATGGACCTTTCCTGGCTTTGGGGGCTGTCTCATGGATTTTCGGCGGTTGGAAGCTCTGGAATTGGTATTTCGGGGCCATTCAGGGTGGATTTGGGCTTTAATCCTCCGGAATCGTGCTAGATTGGTAGATCTTCGTTCTCGAAATCTCTTGATTTGACAGGGGTATGAGAATTTTTCTACCTTACTCCTCAATTTTACTAAGAAAAGAAACCACCCACACGTTCCCATTTATGATGAAGAGTAAATTTCTCTGCGCTCTCCTTTTTGGCGGCTTTGCAGCACCCCTTGCTGCCCAGTCCTCGAAGGATCTCAAAAGCCCCGCCGCGCTTAAGAAAGCGGCCTACAACGTCGACAAACTTGTCGCCGAGATATTCCGAAGGAAGAAATTGGCAGTGCCAGCCGTTGTGGACGATCCCACCTTTCTGCGTCGCAGCTTTTTGGTGGCTGCCGGTCGGATTCCAACTCTTGAGGAGGCTTCGAGTTTCCTGGAGATCGATGATCCCGCGAAGCGTGAGATGCTGACCCAGTATCTCTTGCAGAGTGACGGATACCGCAGCCACATGCAGAATTACGTCTTTGATCTTCTTCGTGCGAAAGACGGCGGCCAGAGGGAAGCTCAAGCCTACGCCGCTCCCTACATGCGTTTTATCCAGCTGGCGGTCACAAATAACACCCCATGGGATCAGTTTGCCCATCAACTCGTCTCCGCCAAAGGCATCGCCTGGGAGGACGGTAATGGAGCCGTTGGTTACTACATTCGCGATAAGGGAATGCCCCTCGACAACCTCGCGATCACGATGCAAATCTTTACGGGAGAGCGTTTTGAATGCGCCCAGTGTCACGATAGCCCGACGAATAAGTGGGAGCGTATGGACTTCTATGAGTTGGCTGCTTTTACTCACGGACAGGGTGAGATTAACAGCGGTGTCTGGAATAAGGCGATGCGCAGCTACGACGACGAAGACTTTCGGCGGACTGATATCGGCCGCCTCTTCTACTGGCTTCGCGACAATATCCACTATGGCACCATCGCCGATCAGGGCGCGGGCCGCATTAAGCTCCCCAGCGATTACCAATACAAAGATGGTGATCCCGGTGAGATGGTTGGTGGACGCACCCATTTCGGAAAGAAGATCCGCTCGTCGGATCGCCGTGACAGCGGCAAGTCCCGCATTGAGTTTGCTGACTGGATGACCAAGGAGAATCCCAACTTTGACTACATCGCGGTGAACCGGATGTGGGCACGGGTGATGGGGAACCCCTTGACCTACCCGATCGATGAAAACGTGGACCCTGAAAAAACGGCCTCGCCTGCTTTGACCCGGTATCTGACCCGTCTCATGGTTGATTTGAAGTATGACATGAAGGCATTTCAGAATGTGCTCTTCCTGACGAAAACCTTCCAGTTCGCCGCAAATCCAAAGGCTTTCGATGCTGGTGTGCCCCAAGCCTTCAATGGCCGTCAAATTGAGCGCATGAGTGCTGAACAGATGTGGGATTCACTCGTTACTCTGGTCGCTGAGGATCCCGAAAAGCTCGCCAAGCGCAAGTTCAGCAACAACATCTACTATAACAACAAGCCGATCATGGTGGGTAAAAAGACGATGTCGGATCTCGCGAAAGAGGTCGTGGCGATCAAGGACCCCAAGAAGTATCGGGAATATGCCGAGGCTTTACTTGATGAAATCAAATCTGATGGCGGCGGATCTTCTGCCGACAAGGACATGATGATGATGGCTGCCAAGTCCCGACCTGGTCCCGCCAATGGCATTGCACGGGCTTCGGAGCTTCCCGCTCCTGCTCCCGCCGGTCACTTCCTTCGCCAATTCGGCCAGTCCGATCGCGAGCTGATCGAGTCTTCGACCAAGGAAGCCAATGTTGCCCAGATTCTTGAGATCATGAACGGTCACGTCGAGAAAATGGTTGTCGCCAACAAAGGAGCCTCTGTTTACGACGCGCTGAAAAAGGGAACGACCGAAGCTGACAAAGCACGTTATATTTACTACGCTATCCTGAGCCGTCCACCGAGCGAAGCCGAGATGAACATGCTCATGCGTGATGTCATTGACGGCAGCAAAGAGAGCTACCAGAACCTGGTTTCCGCTCTCATTCAAACCCACGAATTCATGTTCGTTCAGTAAGACTAAACCATTTTAAAAAACCAAAACACTTATAATACCATGGATCGTAATCCTTTTATGAAAGCCGACGAACTAGGCCGCCGCCAGTTCATGATCAATGCCGCCCGCAGCTACCTTGGCGTGAGCCTCGCACCCATGCTCGGGGCCGGTCTTGCCGGTTCCGCTTTCGGACAGAAACATGTTGGTGGGACCAAAGCCGAACACGTCATCTTCCTGAACATGGGAGGTGGCATGAGCCATCTTGATACCTTTGACACCAAGCCTGGGAATAAAGAGACCCAGGGGCCTGTTGAGTCGGTCAACACGAGTGGAGATTTCCAGATTTCGCAGTATCTCCCTGACACCGCGAAGATCGGCAATCATCTCTGTGTCATCAACTCGATGACCTCCAAGCAGGGCGCTCACAGCCAGGGACAGTACCTCCTTCACCGGAGCTACTCACCCCGTGGCACCATCGTTCACCCTGCCATGGGAGCCTGGGTTGTCCGCCAGAAAGGTCGTAAAAATACCACTCTTCCTGGCTTCGTGACCGCGAATACCAATCCTGCCGTTTCGTCTCCGGGATTCTTTGGCGCTGAGTTTGGAGGCGTTCCCCTCGGTCGTCCTGATGAGGGGCTTAAGAACTCGACGCGCGCCGGCACGGTGAGCGAAGAAGACTTCAAGCGTCGCCTTGCGATTGCTGACGCTCTGAACAAGACCTTTGCAGAGAACTACCAAACTCCTGCGGTGAAAGCTTACGACAGCCTTTACGAAGAAGCGGTGAAGCTGATGCAGAGTTCTGATCTTGAAGCTTTTGACATCAATAAAGAGCCCGGCAACGTCCAGAATGCTTACGGCAAAGACCGTTTCGGTCAGGGATGTCTCCTTGCCCGCCGACTTGTCGAAGCCGGAGTCCGTTTCGTGGAGGTCTCCCACGGCGGATGGGATACCCACTACGACAACTTCACCAACGTTGAGAATCGTGCCAAGACTCTGGATAAAGCCTTCGCGGCTCTTGTTTCCGATCTTGAGAAGCGCGGTCTTCTTGAATCGACTCTCGTGGTCATTGCCACTGAGTTTGGCCGGACTCCACGGATTGTGGCAGAGCACAACTCGGGTCGTGACCACCACCCGGCTTGCTTCTCAGCTGTCATGGCTGGAGGCGGCATTGCCGGTGGTCAAAAGTATGGTGAGTCGGACAAGAACGGGGGGCGTGTTGCCAAGGATCCGGTGACCATGCAGGACTTCAATGCCACCATCGGTCACGCACTTGGAATTGATCACGCACAGGTCGTGAGTTCTCCGAGTGGACGTCCGTTCCGCCTCGGCGGTGCGGAAGCCGAACTCGGCAAGCCGATCACTTCGATCTTCGGATAGAGTCTCCTCACTCTGAGATTTTCAAAGCGGTTCCTTTCTATGAAGGGAGCCGCTTTTTTGTGGGCTGGAAACGCCAGGAAAGCAGAGTTTACAGCCTGAAATCAGGCGGGGAAAAGACTCCAATTCGCAGGAAAGGCGCTGCGGAGGCAGGGGATGCGCTGGAAGCGCGCGAGGTAGTGGATCATGCATCCCCAAGCGACCACTTGAAGCACGTTGAATGGTCCGATTGCCACAATGAGGCAACAGGTGAAAAGAAACATTGTGTGTGCCTTTTTCATAACGTTCGAAGGCAAACTAGGGTGGCAAGCCAAGAGGAGGGGGAGCTTCGTGGAGTCTAACAAGACCTGCCGCCTTCACTGTCAGTGCTTCCCGGTGGATGGCGATCTTCCTGTAAGACACCCTTGGCCTTTATCCAGACAGAAATCGCTTCCACAATCATCCATACTTCGATGAGAATGGTGATAAAGCCAAAGCCGAAAAGGAGCCAACTGTGGTTCTCAGCAAAGTCGCGCAGATTCATCGACATGGCAATGGCGGGAAGAATGAGCATCAATATTCCGGGAATCAGCGCGAGTGCGAAAGGGAGGCCGCGACGTCGCAGCCAGAAAGTGATGACCAGGAAGGCGAGTCCGGCGAGGAGTTGATTGATCGCGCCAAAGAGGGGCCAGAGCAGGAGTCCGCCGGTCCCTGATTTCATGCCTTCTCCGCCGGGCAGTCGGGCAATAAAGAATGCCACGGTGATTGCGAAAATCGTGGCGACGTGGCGATTGGTCAGCCAGGAGAGCGGGTTTCCTTCGACGAATTCTCCTGTCCTTTTCCCATTCACCCGATGTCTTGGGGCGAGCGAAGCGGCGAGTTCCTGGACAACATAGCGCTGGAGTCGGCAAGCCGTGTCCAATGTTGTGGCTGCAAAGGAAGCGACGAACACTCCCATCAAAGCGATCGCGAAACCCGTGGGCAGGCCGAGGGCTTTCAGAAAATTTGCGCTGCCTTCCACAAAAGCTCCGACTTTGGCTCCGAGCCCCTTGGCGGTATCCCATGAGGCATAACGCGCCTCAAAAGCGGCCGTTCCTGAAAGGAAGTTTTCTCCGGTTCCCGTTCCAAGTCCGAGGCCAGAGACGCACGCGAGAATGACCAGAACGGCGAGGAATCCCTCCGTCAACATGGAGCCGTAGCCCACGAATTGGGCGTCTGATTCGCTCTTGAGCTGCTTTGATGACGTGCCGGATGATACGAGGCAGTGAAATCCCGAGATCGCACCGCAGGCGATTGTGATGAAGAGAAAAGGAAACATGGAGGGCGCGCCCTCGGGCCTCAGGTTGAATGCCGGAGCGACAATTTCAAGAGCGAGCCCTTCTCCTCCGCTCGGGGGCGCGGCTCCTCCGAAAAAACAGGCCGCAACGAGGCCCAAGACGACTAGTCCGAGAGCGGAGAGCAGTTGCAGGCTGTTGATGTAGTCCCTGGGTTGAAGAAGCGTCCAGACCGGGAGGACCGAGGCAACGTAGGAATAGATCAGGAGGAAGACCACCCATTGCATCACGCTTAATCCATTGCTCCCGGGGTTGGCGGGATCCCCTCCGAGGAATTCGTTAAAAGCCCCCAGAAGCCCCATGTCACCAAAGGCGACGGCGAGATACATGATTCCAAGAGAAATGAGGGAGGGAATGAGAATGTTTGTGCCTTTGCGATGGAGCGTGAGCCCAATGATCACGGCCAGCGGGATCTGGATCAGGCAGGGGAAGATCGCTTGCGGATAGGCCTTGAAGACGCTCGCAATGACGAGACCAAAGATGGCGAGAACGATCGTCAAAGCGAGAAAGAGGACGGACAAGAATAGGATGCGAGTGCGGCGGGTGATGACCTTGCCGGCAATATCTCCGACCGTTTGGCCCTTACTCCGAAGTGACACGACCAGTGCTCCAAAGTCGTGCACCGCCCCGATGAGGATGGAGCCAAAGACGACCCACAAAAGGGCAGGGACCCATCCCCAGATAACGGCGAGTGCGGGCCCGACAATGGGACCGGTTCCGGCAATCGAGGTGAAGTGGTGCCCAAAGACGATCCCTTTGCTGGTGGGAACGTAGTCGTTGCCATCCTCAAGTTCGATCGAGGGGACTTTCGCCTTGGGATCCAGCCGAAATAACTTCTGTCCCAACCATCTCCCGTAGGTGTGGTAGGCGATGAAATAGAGAACAAAAGCTCCGAGGGCGATCGCAAGAGTGTTCATGACTGTTTGCGGGGATGCTTTAATTCCAGTGCTTCAAAGACAGGCGCCGGAACATAGCGGCGCACCGTCTTTTCCCAGCCATCCGGTCCGATGAGGCCCATAACCATGCTCGAGGAAAGCTCTGCCTTATCCCGGGGTGGCATTAAGAAAACGGTGTTGATATCTGGTGCCATGTCGCCGTTGATATGGCGCATGACACGCTCGTATTCATAGTCGCCCGGTGAACGAATTCCCCTGAGGATGAATTGGGCATCCACTCCCTTGGCGTAATCGACGAGGTAGCGGTTGTCGAATTGAGTGATCGTTAATCGCTCGCAGGAAGGAATCGATTGCCGAAGAAGCGAGATCCTCTTGGCAGTTGAGAAGGTGTAGTTTTTGGAGGGATTTTCGCCGATGGCGACCACGAGTCGGTCAAAAAGACCGAGCCCCTGGCTGATCATCCAAAGGTGGCCATTGGTTGGGGGGTCAAAACTACCCGCATAAACCGCTGTCTGCATGGGCGGTTAGAGCATTTTATTGATGACGGCGCGAGACCGCATTTTCTTCATCCACTTCTCGAAATTTCCCTTTTTCTTCTCGGAAACAACGCGTCGTTTCATCTCGTCACGCACTTCCGCAAATGGCTTGGCGGGGCCTAACTTACGCTCCACGACTTGAATGATGTTAAATCCAACGCGGTCTTCGAATGGGCCCAAAATCTCTTTCCCCGGGGTTTCAAAAAGAATATGGCCAAATTCGATGTTCCGGTCAGTGCGGGGAATATCTTTCCAGAGGCCACCATCCCCGGCTCTCGAATCATTCGAATGGGTCTTTGCCAGTTCGGCGAAATCAGCACCGGCTCTGAGGCTTTTGACCAATTGTTCGGCCAGGTCCAGCTGGCCTCGAGGGCTACTGCCTCGATTTTTCGCGAGATAGATCCGGCGGTATGTTCCCACGTCCTTGGTCCGGTCGCGGCTTGTGATGGCCCATTTTTTATATTCCTCACGAAGTTCGGCCTCTTTCGGCGCTGCAACATCTCCGAAGTGCTGCGAGCGGACGATTTGCACCAAGAGCTCTTTGCGTTGCTGCTCCTTGAATTGGTCGCGGGTGAGGTTGGTGGCTCTGAGGTAGTTTTTGAAGGCTTCTTCGTCTCCCCCGTAGACATTTTGCACGATCCGTTTTACTTCGTCCTCGATCTGATGGTCCGGAAATGTCCTGACGCGATCCTTGAACTCGGTAAAGATAATGGTCCTGTCGATCAAGTCATCAAGATATTGGGACTTCAGTTGGGCCAGTTGGGCCTCGTAGGCAGGCCCTCTTCTCGGAGAGCGGGCCATCAAAACCGACTGAACAGGTGCGACCTTGATCATCAGTTCGTTGAGAGTGATCACGTCACCGTTAACCGTGGCCGCCATCTTGTTGACCAATTGGGGGCCGGGTTTTGGTCGTATGGGTTGATCGGCGGGATCCGGGAGGAATTCCTGGGAATTCGCGGGTATGACCGGTACCAATGCAATGAGAGCAAGCCCAAGTGCTTGTGAAAAACGAGATTTCATGAAGAAAGAGATGGAGATTAGAGGGATTTGAGCAGGCCAACAGCTTGTGAGAGCTTATCGCTGGTCCGGCGTGAACTCAAGCGAGGAAATTTCCCGCCGGGTGGCAGGATATATTCACCGTTCCGTTGGAGCATCAATCGATCTTTGTTGATTTCGACCAACTGCACTCCTTTGGACGAGGCGATGACCCTCAGGCGGTTTGTTTCGATGAGATATTCGACGGGTGGGGTGATTCTGCCAAAGCGGTCCCGCCAGTCCTTTTCGATTCCCTTGATCTCTTTTTCGGTTCTGGCAGAGGCCAATTGACGATAGGCCGCAACTCTCATTTCGGGGTCGGGGCCGTAACTTCGGGGGAAAAAAGCAGGGAGCTTCTTTTTGTCGCCGTCCCAGGCGCTTTCGGAGTAGACGAGAAAGTCCACTTTCACCTGCGCATCGGCCCGCCTCATGGGGTTCTTGCCCTTGAGTTGTTCGACCGATTGCTGGAGGAGTTGGCAGTAGAGCTCAAAGCCCACTGCGGTGATGTGGCCGGATTGCTTGGTACCGAGAAGGCTGCCGGCTCCCCGGATCTCCAGATCACGCATGGCAATCTTAAAACCCGAGCCGAGTTCGGTGTATTGCTTGATGGCGCTGAGTCGTTTTTTGGCATTTCCGCCCGCAATGAGATCTCCCGGGAGCAATAGCAGGGCATAAGCGCGCCGTCCCGCACGTCCTACCCGCTGTCTCT
>CAJXVQ010000239.1 GCA_913060685.1 uncultured Verrucomicrobiales bacterium | reverse complement strand
CGAGATCAGCCTCGGTCTCGTGGGCTCGGAGATGTGTATAAGAGACAGCCGTAACCCCGGTCAGAACCCATCACCCTGCCGATATGGAATACCCCTCTCTCCAGCTCACTCCGGTTAGCTCACAATTTTAATGAACCAAGGCCTGCCAGCACTCCTCCGGGGAGCACCTGAAGACCTCCGCACCTGGATCAATGATCCTGGTGTGAAAAAACTGCGCCTTTGCGTCATCACCATCGTCTTGGCCTGTGGCTTTTACGGAATGACCGTGGGCATTTGGCGAGATCCCATGATGGGGCTCTATGTTGCGATCAAGATGCCCGCGCTCATCCTGTTCACTCTCGCTTGCAACGGATTTCTAAACGGCATGTTGGGCCTGCTTCTCGGAAGTGGCCTCGGCTTTAAGCAATCACTTATGGCCCAGCTCATGAGCTTCACCATCGCGGCGCTGGTTCTCGGCGCGATCGCGCCCGCAACCTTCTTCATGGCACTGAACGCTCCCGCGCCCGATGCCGAGAATGCCGCGAGCGCACACTCTTACTTTCTCGTCGCGCACACCGTCCTCATCGCCATGGCCGGCATCATTGCCAACCTTCACCTCGCAAAACTCCTCATCGCAGTCACCCCTGATCGGCGCACCGCAGCCACCACCCTGGGAGCCTGGCTCGCCGGAAATGCCTTCGTCGGGGCCCAGCTCTCCTGGATCATGCGTCCCTTTTTCGGCACGCCCTCCATCGAGGTCGCTTTTCTTCGCCCGGATCCCTTCAACGGAACCTTTTACGAAGTGGTTTGGAATAAACTACAAACCATCAGCGGTGGCAACGGCGTCCTCCTCCTCATCATAATTGCTTTGGGAATTTTCGCCCTCCACCTCCCTGTCATCAAACTCCTCAAGAACAGGGAAACCAATCCCGGTTCGGACAAGCCAAGCGGCTCTTAGTTCGACCGGCAGAATAGTGGCATGATCCGTCCCGGTCATGTTCGTTTCATGGCAGCTCTGCTGCGAAGCCCTCTCTTCAACTGTATGCCATTTCCCATAGCCATCACTTCTTTTGCCATCTCTTCCGATAGGCCCCCGGTGGAGTCCCCATGATTGCGTTGAACTGCCGGGTGAGAGCACTATGGTCAAAGTAACCCACCTGCAAAGCGACCTCGGTCACGCTCGACCGCGTCTCCACCAGAAGTTCGCACGCTTTTAAAATGCGAAACCTCTGAAGATACTTCCTGGGACTGGTCCCGTAGGTCGCTCGAAATTTCCGCTCGAACTGGCGCACCGACAAACCGATCTTCTTGGCGAGAGCGTCGACTGAAATTTTCTCATGATAGTGTGACTTGATGAATTCTGTCACCGGCAACATCTGAAGATAAGGCGTAATCTCCGCTCGCACCCCCTCATAGCTGCGCACGATCCCGCAAAGGCCGGCCACTTCCCCATCCCGGTCAAAGAGCGGGATTTTATCGGTCACAAACCATTCGGGCTCACCCATGCGGTTTGGGAACACCTCAACAATCCCCGTCAAAGCTGCCCCTCTTTGGATCACCAGACGGTCATCCTGAAAATACTTTTCCGCCAACTCCACCGGGAAAACCTCACGATCGGAAAGCCCGATCAATTCACTCTCATCAGCAAACCCACACCGCTCCACAAAGGCCCGATTCCCCCCCATCAACCGCAACTCCCGGTCCTTCACAAAATAAAGCAGATTCGGCAGATATTCAAAGAGTTCACGAACACTTCCCGGCCGCAGACTTTCCTGCCAACGAAGTGGGTCCACCTGATTACTCATGTCGTATTTTTACACAATTCGTTACGCGTTTCTACAAGAAGAAAAAACGTCCCCAAACTACCATCTCCACATCATGTCAGATCAACCTGTTCGCATCGCCATCGTCGGACTCGGATTCGGAGCCGAGTTCATCCCCATCTACCAACGCCACCCCGGCGCCGAAATGGCCGCTATCTGCCAACGCACCGAATCCTCGCTCAACGAAATCGGCGACAAATACGGCATCAAAAAGCGCTACACCACGCTCGAGCAAGTCCTCGCTGATCCTGACATCGACGCCGTCCACCTCAACACCGCGATCCCTGATCACGCCGAACACACCATCGCCGCGCTCAAAGCCGGAAAACACGTGGCCTGCACCGTGCCCATGGCCACTTCCGTCGAGGACTGCGAAGCCATCGTCGAACTCTGCGCCTCCACCGGGCTCAAATACATGATGATGGAAACCGTCGTCTACGCGCGTGAATTCCTCTTCATGAAGGAACTCTATGACAAGGGCGAACTCGGCAAACTCCAGTTTCTCAAAGCCTCCCATCAACAGGACATGGACGGCTGGCCCGGCTACTGGCCCGGCCTCCCACCCATGCACTACGCCACCCACTGCGTCGGCCCCCTCCTCGGACTGGGACGCCACGAAGCTGAATACGTATCCTGCTTCGCCTCCGGCACGATCAGGGAAGAGATGCACGAATGCTACGGCTCGCCTTACGCTGTCGAAAGCTGCCACGTGAAATTCAAAGACTCCGACCTCTCCGGCCTCGTCTATCGCTCCCTCTTCGATGTCGCCCGTCAATACCGCGAATCAATCGAAGTTTATGGCGATAAAAAAGGTGTCGAGTGGCCTCTCATCGAAGGCGAGGAACTCGTCGTCCACACCGCCAAGAAACCAGAACCGGAAATCCCGGAACGCGTCTCCTGCCCGGACTACGCCCACCTTCTCCCGGATGAAATCGCCCCCTTCACCACCGGCGGAGTCTATGGGAGTGAGGAAGGCGAAGACCATCTCAGTTTCACTCAAGGCGCCGGCCACGGAGGATCACACCCACACCTCGTCCACCAGTTCGTCGAACTTCTCCAAGGCCGTGGCGAGGGCTACCCCAACGCCGTGCAATCCGCCAACATCACCTGCACCGGAATCCTCGCACACGAATCCGCTCAAAAAGGTGGCGAAATCGTCCGTCTCCCAAAATTCACCCTCCAATCCTAATGAAGCACCTTGCTCTCCTCGTTCCCCTTTTCCTGATCGCCGCTTTCTCATTTGGCTCGAAGGAAGAGTCACCTGCCGCTGTCAAAGAAGGCCCCCTTCGCATTCTCTTCCTGGGTCATGATCAAAAACATCACAACTCAAACGAGTATTTCCCGATGCTCGCAAAGGCCACGGGACGAGAGGGCATCTACTTCGACTACCACACCGATGTCGAAGAAGCCCTGGGTGATTACGATTACCTCTCCCACTTCGATGGCGTGCTCCTCTACGCCAATCACGATAAGATGAGTCCTACCCAATTCCAAAACCTCAACCGCTTTGTCGAAGAAGGCGGCGGCTTCATCCCGGTTCACTGCGCCAGCGCCTGCTTCGGCAACGAACCACGGTTCACCAAGCTCGTAGGCGGTAAATTCTCCAACCACCAGGGTAAGGAGTTCTCGACTTCCATCGTCGCTCCCGATCATCCCGCCATGAAGGACGTCAAAGAATTCCGTGCCTGGGATGAAACCTACGTGCACTCAGAGCAAACGGACGACCGCAAGATCCTCATGGTTCGGAAACCGGAGGGTCAGGATAACGTCACCAAACCCGAACCCTGGACCTGGACCCGAACCCAGGGCAAGGGTCGCGTTTTCTACACCGCCTCCGGCCACGATCAACGCGTCTGGAGTAAGGATGAATTCCACCAACTTATCAAATCCGGCATCCTCTGGGCCGTCGGCGATGAACGCCGCGCAAGCTATGAAAAATTCATCTCAGAGCGGGTTCCACTCAATTACGAGAAACGTCAGAATATTCCGAACTACGAGAACCGCCCCGAACCCCTCCCCTTCCAGCTCCCTCTCTCACCGGCCGAAAGCCTCTCCTACACCCAGGTCCCCGTGGGCTGGAAACTCGAACTTTTCGCCGCCGAACCGGACATCATTAATCCCATCTGGATGCAGTGGGACCACCGCGGCCGCCTCTGGGTTCTCGAGACCATCGACTACCCCAATGAAGTGCGCAGCGAAGACCCGGGCGATGATTCGCTCAAGATTCTCGAAGACACCGATGGCGACGGCAAATGCGACAAAGTCACCGTCTTCGCCGACAAGCTCAACATCCCCACCTCCTTCACCTTCGCGAACGGTGGCGTCGTTCTCCACCAGGCACCTCACACCTTTTTCTTGAAGGACACCGACGGTGATGACATTGCCGATGAAAAGAAAATCCTCCTCAGTGGCTGGGGCACCAACGACACCCACGCCGGGCCCTCCAACCTTCGCTATGGGCTCGACAACCGTATCTGGGGAACCGTGGGATACTCCGGCTTTCGCGCCGAAGACACCCGCTTCGGCATGGGCGTCTACCGCTTCACCAAAGACCTCTCCAAGGTCGAATTCCTCCACCAATTCAACAACAACACCTGGGGACTTGGCTTCAATGACAACGGCGACGTTTTCGGCTCCACCGCAAACCGCCACCCGTCCTTCTTCGGTGGCATCCCCGCCACCATTCATGATGGCGGAAAAGGCCTCACTGCGAAAAGCATCGCAGACACCGAAGCCTTCCAACCCATCACACCCAACATCCGACAGGTCGATGTCTTCAATGGCTACACCGCAGCCGCTGGCCACGCCTTCGCAAATTCCGCCGCTTTCCCGAAATCCTGGCAGGGCGAAATGGCCTTCATTAATGGCCCGACAGGCAACCTCCTCGGTAAAATGCGCACTATGAAAGAAGGAGCCGGCTACCGGTCAAAAAACCTCCACTCGCTCGTGGCCTCAGCCGATGAACACTTCTCTCCCATCGCCGCTGAAGTTGGCCCGGACGGGAACCTCTGGATCGCAGACTGGTATAACTTCATTATCCAGCACAACCCCACTCCCAGCGATAATCGTGGTGGCTATCCGGCGAAAACCGGAAAAGGAAACGCCCACGTCAACCCAAACCGCGACCGCTCTCATGGCCGGATTTACCGACTCGTTTGGGACAAGGCGGAGGCTTCAAAAATCATATCTCTCGACCCGAAAGACACCTCCGCCCTCGTCTCAGCCCTGAGCAGCGACAACCAGTTCTGGCGACTCACCGCCCAGCGACTCCTGATCGAGGGCCGGCATAAAAAAGCTCAACCCGCCCTCCGTGAACTCATGAAGAGCCAGGAAGTCGGAGCCATCCACGCCCTCTGGACCCTCGAAGGATTGGGCCAACTCAACGAAGCCGACCTACGAGTTGCTCTGCTTTCTTCAAACCCCTCGCTGCGCCGCAACGGCATCCGTGCTCTTGATAAAACCACCGCAGCAGATCTCCTCTTTGAAGCGGGTGTCATTAACGACCCGGATCTCCAGACGCGCCTCGCCGCATTTGTCACCTTGAGCCGAATCGCCACCACGGATGCCCTAAAAAACACCATCAGCAAGCTTCTCCTGGATCCCATCAACCAAAAGGACGAATGGCTCCTGGCCGCTCTCCAGGCTGCATCCAAAAAGCATGGTGTTAACAGCAACGTCGCCGTCAAACCCGGCCCCAATCTCCTTATCAATCCTGACTGGAGAAAGGTCACCTACAACGGAAAGGCCACTTTAAGGACCGAAGACAAAGCTCTGCACATCATTTCCACCGAAGGAGCCGACACCTCCTACACCACCAAACTCAAGGTCAGTCCCAATACCTCCTACCGACTCAAGGGCGAAATCAAAACTCTCGGAGTGAAAGGAGCCAAAGGAGCCCTTTTCAATATTCACGAACTCCAGGACCCCAAAGCAGGAGCGACCAAAGCCCTTCAAGGTCGCAATGACTGGACCGCAGTCTCCCTCGACTTCCAAACCGGCGGACTCTCCGAAATCACCATCAATGCCCTCTTCGGTGGATGGGGCCGCTCCACCGGCCGTGCCTGGTATCGTAACATCACCCTGCACGAACTGGTCCCTGTCGCGGTCGACCCCACCCCGGTGGTCACCGCAGAGCCCGACTCGGCCCGCGGGAAGCAGATCTTTCTTCAGCACCAAACCGCCGCCTGCAACCGGTGCCACCAGGTCGACGGACAAGGAGGTGTCATCGGGCCCGCTCTCGATGGGATCGGAGATCGCAAAGGAAAAGACTACCTCCTCGAGTCCCTTATCGAACCCGGCGCCACGATTGCCGAGGGCTACCCCGGCGAAGTCTCTCCCATGCCGCCCATGAACCTCCTTCTGACCGATCAGGAGATTCAAGATGTCCTCGCCTATCTCATGACGCTGAAGTGAACAAATCATCACGATCTTAGAAAAAAAACAGAATATCCCGGTATTTCGAGGCCCCAAAGGCCCCACATCATCAAAGCGGACCAATCGGTCCGCTTTTTTGGTGGAGTAACCTCCCCTATCTACGCTTGAATCCCCCCGGTGACACAGGAACAGCAGGATCAACTCGCAGATGGCTCTTACGAGTTCCTCTCAATCTTTTTGGAGGGGCTTCCCTTTATTTTTCTCGGCACCCTCGTCAGTGGCTTTCTTGGCACCTATCTGCCCAGGGGGGCCTTCGAAAAATTCCTGCCCAAAAACAAAACTCTCGCCATCATGATGAGCGGGCTTCTGGGCGCAATTTTTCCAGTCTGCGAATGTGCCGTCGTCCCCGTGATTCGTCGCCTTGTTAAGAATGGCTTCCCGGCATCTTGCGCGATCGCCTACATGCTGGCCGCACCGATTTTCAATCCGGTCACCGCCATCAGCACGTATAAGGCCTTCAACAACTCAGCCGGAATCGCCGTCTCGCGCCTCGCCATCGGTTATTTTATCGCTGTCATCATTGCCCTGATCGTTGCGAGGCTCGCCCATAGTTTCTTCCTCAAGGACAGCGCAAGAGCCCAAGAAGGTCACGAGCACCACCACCCGCGAAATCTCAACACCGCTCTCAATAACTCCCTCCGCGACCTCATGGATGTCGGCCTCTACTTCTGTATCGGAGTCGTCCTCACTGCTATCCTCAAGACCACCGTCATCGATCCCACCGATGATTTTTGGAAAAGCCTCGCCGATAACTCCATCCTCGGATCAATCGGCATGATGTTTCTTGCCTTCGTGCTGAGCCTCTGCTCCACCTCGGACGCCTTCATCGCCGCCAATTTTGCAAACTTCCGATACGGCCCGAAACTCGCCTTCATGGTCTTTGGCCCCATGATGGATGCCAAGCTCGTCTTCCTCTACTCGACCATCTTCAAATGGAAGTTCATCGCCTTTCTTTTTGTCGCCACCTTCATCCTCACGGGAGCGTTCAGTCTGCTCTTCGAAATGCAAATCCTGCCATGGTGGATGGCCAAGGAGGCTGAAATCCCGATTACCCCATGACCGCTCTGCACACCCGCCTCTTCGGTCTCCTCGCCACTTTTTGGGGAGGCGTCCTGATCTATTTCTACCACTCGACGAGAGTGAGGGATTACCTCGCCGTCGACTTCCACCACTTCATCCTGGTCGGCGGAATTGGCATGATCGTTCTCGGTCTCTACTCGATCATCAACCTTCGACAAAAAGACGAACATGATCATTCGCACGACCATTCCTCCTGCGATCATGACCACTCATCTTGTGACCATGATGACCACTCGCACGATCACTCACATGATCACTCACATGATCATGATCACAGTGACTGCGATACCTGCGAGCATGACCACGCCGAAGGACACGGTCCCTTCATCACAATCCTCCTCACCGTGATCCCTCTTACCTTGGCGATGGCTCACACCCGGGACAAACTGTCCAACGAAGGGCTTTCCAAAAAGGGACTCTACGAAGCACCGGTCCTCACCAACGCCGGAGACCTCCCACCCTTTACCCGCGAGGATCTCGAGAAAAACGTTCCTAAAAACGAGCACGGAGAGTTCGAACTCCGTATGATCACCGCCTACTACGCGGCGGGAGATCGCGAGATCCAGGGGATCTTTGACGGCCTTCCAGTCGTCCTCGAAGGCCGCATCGCTCCCGAAAAAATCAACAACGAGTCCGGCAACCGGATGCGGGTCTTCCGCTCCATCATCACTTGCTGCGCCGCCGACCTTCAAGTCGTCGGAGTCTCCCTCGAATTCCCCGAAGGAAGCAAGCGGCCCAAGGTCGAAGATTGGGTCAAGGCCGGCGGCACCCTCACCTTCGAGAACGTCAACGGAGACATCCTACCTCTCCTCAAAGTTCGCGAAGTCGCCCCTGCTGAGGAACCTTATTCGGAATTCCGCCTGCGCCAATAATCACATGCCCCTGAAAGCCCTCCGCCAAAAGCTTCTCGAGACCGTCCTAGGCTCACAAGACGCTGTCGATCTCCTTCTCACCGCTATCCTTGCGCGCGGCCACACCCTCGTCACGGGCCCTCCCGGAATCGGAAAAACCACCCTCGCTCATACCCTGGCCACCCTACTCAGCGGGAGCTACCGACGCATTCAATTCACCCCTGACCTCCTCCCCTCGGACATCCTTGGCTACCAACTCTATCGCCCCCAAAACGGCGACTTTGAATTCATCGCCGGCCCCGTATTTGCCAACCTCGTCCTCGCCGATGAGATCAACCGCGCCTCACCACGCACCCAGTCATCCCTTCTGGAAGCGATGAACGAGCGTCAGGTCACGATTGATGGTACCACCCGCGAGCTCCCTGACCCTTTTTTCGTCGTCGCCACCCAGAACGACACCTCTTCCACCGGCACCTTCCCTCTCCCGGAACCACAGCTCGATCGCTTTCTCCTCTCCATTCCCATGGGGCTTCCGGACGACCGGACCCAGTTGGAAATCCTTCGCTACCACGCGGAAAATCTCAACACGCCAAACGCCGGGCCCCTTCTCGATCTCGACAATCTCAGAACACTCCAGCACCAGGCCTCACAAATCTCGGTCTCGGACACCTTGCAACGCTACCTTCTCTCGCTGTGTCAGACCGTCCGCTCGCTCATCGGCCAAGACCACGCCGTCTCCACCCGGGCCACCCTCGCACTTCAGAGAGCATCCCAGGCTTCGGCCTTCCTTGACGGACAGACTGCGGTCCACCCCGACCACGTCCAAAACATTTTTCCCCACGTTCTCCGGCACCGGCTCCTGACCGAGGACACTCCGGATCCCGACCACTTGCTCCAGGCCGCGCTCGAACAAACGCCTGTCCCCTGATTCATCTTTGAGAATTACGATTCCTATCGTAACCTCCTCTTGATGATTCAGACCATCCGCATCGCAAGAACCACCGTGACCCTGACTCTCGGAGTCATGTTCCTGGCAGTGGTTGGCGGGCTGAGCGCCCTCAATCAAGTCGGTTTCCCAGAGCGATACTGCGACTGGCTTCGCAGTGAGTTTGCGGTTAAGGGGATTCACATTTCCTTTGAGACCTTGCGCTTCGACCTAAAACGTGGGCTGATCGCCACTAATGTCATATTTTACGAAGACGAAAGGCAGCTTCGACCTCTCCTCAAGGCCGGAGAAATGACTGTCGATCTCGACAAAACAAAGGCTCTTCGAAGCGAATTCAAACTCTATAATTTAAAGATCAGCGATGGCACTGCCAGCATCCCCGTCGATGAATACCGCATGGTCACGGCGAATGAGATCAATGGCGGACTCGTCATTACAGCTGTCTCTTATACACATCTGACGCTGCCGACGATCTACTCTGTGTAG
>CAJXVQ010000238.1 GCA_913060685.1 uncultured Verrucomicrobiales bacterium | reverse complement strand
TCTACACAGAGTAGATCGTCGGCAGCGTCAGATGTGTATAAGAGACAGGGTCCAAGGCGACATCATCCTCGGGAACACCATCGGCTTCCTCGGCCTTAAACAACACCAGCTCCTCGACTCCGAATCCGGCTACAAAGCCAAACACCGCCACGATCTCCTCAAATCATCCGACGGCAACTTCCGCCCCGTCGATCACGAGTTCGCGCCCGATGGCTCACTCTACCTCTGCGACTGGCACAACGTCCTCGTCGGCCACATGCAACACAGCGCCCGCGATCCCCTCCGCGACCACAAACACGGCCGCATCTACCGTATCACCTACCCAAGTCGCCCCCTCGTCAAGCCCGCCAAAATCCACCAAGCATCACTCGAAACCCTCTTCGAAAATCTTACCCTCCCCGAATACCGCACCCGCTACCGCACGCGCCGCGAACTCCGCGGCCGCGACCCGGGAGAATTCTTCCCCGTCCTTCAAAAATGGGACGCTTCCCTTGATCCAAAATCGCCTCGTTACGAGCACCATCTCCTCGAGGTCCTCTGGGTCACTTGGGGTCTCAACGATGTCGATGAAACCCTTCTCAAAGACCTTCTCGACGCAAAAGACCCACGCGTCCGCGCCGCCGCCATCCACGTCCTCCGCTACAGTGGCCACCAAATCAAAGACCAAGCCAAACTCCTCCAAAAAACCGCCGCTGACAAATCCACCCGCGTCCGACTCGAAACTGCTGTCGCCACCTCCTGGCTCACTCCAAGGAAAGGCCTTCCCGTCCTGGAAACCATCGCCAGCCAAGCCACCGACAACTGGCTCAAGCCCGTCCTCGAAACTGCCACCTCCCACCTCCAAGGCCAGGAAGTCAAAGGAGACGCCGTCGAAGAACTCCGAAAACCCACCAGCCCTCTCAAAGGCGAAGCCCTCATCCTCTTCAAAAAGGGAGCGGAAGTTTACAGCCGCGAAGGCCACTGCATCACCTGCCACCAACCCGATGGCGAAGGCCTCCCCGCCGCCATGTTCCCTCCGCTTTCCAAAACAAAGTGGGTCAATGGCAGCGAAGACCGCCTCATCAAACTTACCCTCCACGGCCTCTTGGGCCCCATCGAAATCAAAAGCAAAAAATACCCCGGCCAAGTTCCCATGACCGCCTTCAAGCAACTCCCCGACGAAGAACTCGCCGCCGTCCTCACCTACGTCCGCAACACCTTCGGCAACAAGGCCCCCATGGTCACCCCCGCCAAAGTCAAAGAAGTCCGTGAAGCCACCAAAACCCAACCCAGCTTCTACGCCCCCACCGATCTCCTCAAAGAGCACCCCCACAAGTAAACCGCATTCCCACTTGGCCAAAGGCCTCCGTCATACCAGCCGGGGGCAACGCCCTCGGACCGGGCATCGGCGCTCCAGTTGGCTGAAGGCCAACCTCATCCAGCACGGGCATTAGATTCAGCCCACCGCCTTGCAGGCGTGTTGAGGATTTCATTGACCCTTCCCTCACACGCCATCTAAGTTAGAGGAAAGATGAAATTAGAAACTTCCCATGGGATTGAAAGCGAAGCCACCCCGGAACGCATTCAAGAACTGATCCTAAACGAAGAACAAAGAGGAGACTTCATCATCCTCAGCCAGGAAGATCAAATCTATCTCCAAACAACCGGAGAAAACGATAAATTTCACACTGAATACCGGAACGGTGACGAGGATCAGCACTTCACCTCAAAGCTCCCACTCACCGGAAACGAGCTATACGGTCTCATGGTCCGCTACCTGGAGAAGGAACCACATTGGCAAGATAAACACGAATGGGAGCCTCTCAAAAAAGTCGAAGAAGAGCAAACCACGACATGGAATATGAACTGGTCCTAATGCCAGCTTTCATCAGTCACCGTGAAAATTCCAGGCAAGTCATCACGATGGATCCTGATAAATCGAGACCCTCGGTCCTGCATTCCCACTTTGTGGGTAATCCACTGCGGGATTTTTCAGCCTTTGAAGACGCGGCTCACAAGGCCAAGGAAACCATCGTCTGGATGATGAACGCCGGCATGTATCACAAAGGCGGTTCGCCGGTGGGCCTCTGCATTTGCGACGGACAGGAGGTCCGCCCGGTCAATGCCCCAAAAGCCGGCCTCACCCACCAGGCCAAAGGTCTCGGGCCTGTCATTGGACTGTGGGAATGAAAAAGCTTCCTAATCGCTACTCCCCTTCCTCAACTTCGGGAGGACTTTCCGCATTAAGCTTCTTTGGTTTTCTCAATTGCAGAAGCAGCCAGAACGGGACGAGACAGTGAGAGGTCCGGACGAGCGCCTCGGCGAGCCAGGGGTCCATTCCGTTCCATGGAAGATTGGGTTCATAGTAAGTGAGAACACGCGCGAGGCTCGTCGCCCCTCCCCAGCAGATCATGTAAATGAGAGCCGCTCGCTGAGTCACGGGAATAAAGAGAAGGGCCACGACCACGAAGTCGAGCCAGCCGACAATCTTCAAAAACAAGAGACTTCCCGCTTCCGTGACGGGCAGGATCCCGGTCGTCATCACACGAAAATCAAGCGGGACGCTGTAGTGACCCATGGCATAGAGTCCGTGCCCCGTGAAGGTCACCGCGGTTGCGATCAGGAGGATCCCGATGACGATCCGTTCACGGATCACCCGGAGAGCCGATCCACGACCCAGATAGATCAGAAGCGCAATGGGGGCGACCATGCGGAGGGCATACTCCATGAGCATCCCGGCCTGCATGTCCCTCCCGACCCAGCGGGAAAAGGCATCGAGAACAAGGATCAAGATTGCGGGCACGAGGAGCCAACGCATCCAGCGAAGGCGGGAGAATCCGGCAAGCCAGGGGATGAGGGCGGACACCATGAGGAAAATCCCCATTCGTTCCAGACTCGGAGTAATCCAGGAATCGGAAGTCCGCGCGAAATGACTCCAGGTGACATCGAACTTCGCAAGGACCGGTGACCACCATTTCTCCTCCCAGATGAGATCCCGGATCGGGCTGTCCCACCGCCAGGTGAGCCATCCACGACTTAGGAGCAGGAGACTGACCAGAAACTGCAGGACTCCCAGATTGAAGCGGTCGAAGAACCTCCCCTTCATTCCTCTCTTTGAAGCATCCATCTGCTTTTCTAGTCAGCCGGAATCCTAAGAACTTCGTCATCTCCATTCGGAGCCCAGAGTTGAAGCCCCTTGGGATCGTCATAGGGTTTCGCGGGATCGATCTCGCCAACCGAGGCGACGTTCTCGACTTTCACGGTCTTGTCGAAGATGGCCTTGGGGGTGACGTGCAGCCAGTCGAAGCCATTGAAGGCAGCCGCCCCGACGGTCCAGGAATAGGCGACGTCAGCCCGGCGCAAGGGGGCACCCCAGCAGCCCTCGCCGAGATAGACAGTGGCCTTCGGGTCATTGGGAGCCGCTTTAAAATCTTCGCCACCCTGCGGGAAGGGCTTCATGGGAAGGGTCCTCTTCATCACGTGCGAGTCGGACTCCATGACGAGATCAAAGCCCGCCTCGTAAAAAGTGTCCGCCCACTTATAGGAATTCCGGCCCAACGCCTTGCCACTGGTGTGAGGGCGCATTGGCTTGTGATAGCCTGCCACCAGATGGGTCACGCCATTGGCATTCTTCTTCAAATCAGAGGTGAGCCAATTGCCCTGGACGCCATCAGCCGGGATCTCGCTGTTTAAAATGTAGTAGCGGAAAAGGTTACCTCCGACATTGAAAGCGGCGTATGAGCCCTCGGGCATGCCGAAGTGATTGGGAATACTCTCGGGCCGGGCTTCGTGGTTTCCGCGATGCGGAGCGATGGGGAGAAGCCGCCCTTTGTCGTTGATCGTGAGCTGCCAATCGTCGAGCCATTCATCCCACTGCTCGGCGGTGTCGTGATTGATCATGTCCCCGGTGAAGGACACAAAAAGAGGCCCGAGCTTCCGGCACATGAGATTGGCGGCCTGCCGGACGTCGCGAAAATTACGCGAATCCCCACCGCAAATGAAGGTGAAGGGCTGCGGTTTGTCCGGAGCAGTCCGAAAGTAAAAGCGCCGACTCACTCCGAAGTCATCGCCAATGCACATGAAATACCAACTGTCAGGCTTGAGATTGCGGAGGGTCACCATGCAGTTCTTCATGCCATCGAAATTGACGACCCGATCCACCTCACTCTTCCGGGAATACTTGTTCTTATTACGATCCTGATTCCTGGGACCGTAGTGAAGGACGCCGGGGCTCCCCTCAAGCTGGTTCCAGACGAAAGTCGCGGTGGTCGCCGGATCCTCGAACCAAACGAGCCGATACTTCCCGGTTCGCGAGGTATTGGCATTCGTCGCCTCCGTCTGCGCGGAAGCCGGACCAGCGGCGCTGAGGATAAAAATGGCCAGTGCGACCAGAAGAGAGGGACGTTTCGCAAGAGAGCTTTTCCTTTCGGACATAGTTCATTAGAGATTCAAAAAACCCTATTTCAACTTTAAAAACGACCGGGAGGAGGCAAAACACTTCCCACCGCAGTGATCAAAGCCCTACAAAGGGCCCCGGAGTAGCGGCATCCCACGATTCATCAGCGCTCCTCTGCCAAAAGAGTGCCAAGAGCCATACGGCTCTTCCCCCAAAGATTCTCTGTCCATCTGCTCTCCGTCATTCCAGACTCTCAGGATGATCAGAATCATTGCGGCGCTGTCGCTCATTCTCCTCCTCCCGGCTTTTGCCCATCGCGACCCCATCCGGCTCACTCATGGCCCGATGCTGGGCAAGCCCACCGCCCATTCGGTGTCCGTCTGGGGCCGGACCTCGGAACCTGGTGAATTCCTGGTGAAATACGGCATCAATGCTGATCAGCTCAACCAAACCAGCAAGCCGGCCTCGACGAACATTGACCAGGACAACACCGGTGTCGCCGAACTCACCGACCTCAAACAGGACACCCGCTACCACTACCAAATCTTTGTGACCGGAAATCCGCATGGCCTTCCCGGAACTTTCCTCACCTTGCCATCCGCCGAAGAAAGTAAAAATCCCGAGCACAACCCGAAGGGGCTTTTCAATTTCCGCTTCGAAGTGGGCTCATGCGCCAACCAAAACCCCCTTCACGGCATCGGGCATCGCACTCCCACCTACGAAAACCTCAATCGTGATTGGGCGGACAAAACGCACTTTCACATCATGAATGGAGACTGGCTCTACGAGGAACTCCGTACTTACCCTCCCGAAGCCTGGCGTCTCACCCAAGGACTCGACCAATTTCCTCCCACCGTCGAGACCATGCCCACCATCGTCGGGGTCTGGGAAAACTACAAACTCTACCTCAGCCGTGGCACCGAACTGGCCAAATGGCATCGCAACGTTCCCAGCTACTTCACCTTTGACGATCACGAACTGGTCAACGACATCTGGGGCTCCGCCGAGATTGGCAAACGTCATCGCCGCACCGTCTTTCGCGATATCGGAACACGCGCCTGGTTTGACTACCTCGGCTGGGCCAATCCGGTCGAGCATGATCAAAGAGTCCACGCCTCCCGCGGAAAAATGACGGCCGGCAGCAGACTTCTTGTTGATCAATCGACCGACTTCACGAAACTCCCTCTCGACCAAATGGGAACCCTGCACGTCCACTGGGGAACACCCGAAGCCGGGGTCAACAATCTCAAGTTCGACAACGACGAGGGGCACAAAAACTCCTACGTCTATCAGATCACCAAAGTCATCGATGCCCACACCATCGAACTTCACATGCCCGCCAAGATCACCGACGAAGTCACCTACTCGATCGGACGAAGCTCCTACGGAAAGTTCCGCGTTTCCAACTGCGAGTTCTTCCTTCTGGACACCCGAGGATCCCGCGACATGCATGACGTCACCAACAGAGACAAGGAAGGCGTTTCCATGCTTGGAAAAACCCAGCGTGAGTGGCTCCTCAAATCGATGAAGGAGAGCGACGCGGACTTCTTCTTCCTCACCTCGACCGTTCCCTTCATGATTCCCCATAGTGGCGCGGGAGGCTTCGAAGCCGCAGGCAACAAGGAAGAAGCCTGGACCGGCTTTCTCGATGAACGTGAAAAGCTCATCGAAGAGTGGGACAAGCTCGGCAAAAAAGTCTTCGTCCTCACCGGCGACCTTCACAATAGCTTTGCCATCAAGATCACCGACAACGTCTGGGAGTTCTGCTGCGGACCCCACAACAGCGTGAACCATGTCCCGAAGAACGACGAAATGGACCGTCCCGCCACCGGAATTTTTGACTGGGGTCCTCGCAAGTGCGACATCCGCTGGAGTTCCTACATCCTCCCGGACCTCGAACGCCTCCAGCGGCTTTATCCCTACTACTGTGTGGTGCAGGTCAACAACGTCTTCAACATGCCACAGAAGCTGGGAGACAAACGCCTCGTCGCCTACCCACACCCGCAGATTATTTTCCAATACTACAATGGCCGCACCGGGGAACTTGCCTATGCCGAAGCCATTTCGTTGGACCGTAAGTGACCGGACAGGACCCAATCGTTTCGAATACCTCTAGAACTTAAGGCTCCCAGGTGTGATCATTTCCTTGGCACCTGTAAGCCCCTCTCAACCCCTGCATTGCAATCTCCCGAACTCCTTCTATGACTCGCGCATGTCCGAGGCTTTCGAAAAAATCCCCAAGGAGCGCCACATTTCCCTCTGTCCCTGCAAGAGCACGAAGAGCTATCAGGACTGCTGCCTCCGCTTTCACCAAAACAAGGCCCTGCCCGAGACTGCCGAGCAATTGATGCGGTCACGATTCAGCGCCTTCTTTTTCCGGCTGCCTGATTACCTCGTCGAAACCACCCACCCCGATAGCCGAGGCCCCAATCATCGCCGGGATCTGGAAGACACCATTCACCACACCGATTGGAAGTTCCTCACCATCGTCTCGACCTCCAAAGGACAGAAGGACGACAACCGGGGCAAGGTCGAGTTCATCGCCGATTACTACTGGGACGGCGAGGTCCAGCAACTCCGCGAGCATTCCCGGTTCCGCCGCTTTAAGGGGAACTGGAAATACCTCGATGACAAAGGCTAACGACTACACGCCCTTTTTTGCCAACGCTTCGTTCTCTGGCGAGGGATTGCCAATACATGAGCGCCCTAAAAGGAGGACACCACTACCTCTGGTCCTTAAAAACTCCTCGCTTTCCCTTGGAATAAATCCACTTTGAGGACCTCTTATTGCACGTAGATGCTTCGCAAATTTACAGCTACCGCTCTTTTTTGTTTGATGATGGTGATCACCGCCACTTCTCAGACCGGGCTACGCTATTGCCTGTGTCTTCAGACTGTTTTTGTGGGTGATTGTGATTGCGAGGATCTTATCCCCTCGGGCAGTTGTGCAAAAGTCAGCCCGAAAACAAGTTGTTGCTGCGCCTGCGAAGAACAAGATCTTTGCGAAGAACACACAGCTGAAATCTCGCTTTGTGATGACTGCTCGGTCGATCTCACCCTCCAGCTTGACGACTTTACCACTGCGGTTGGCTTGAAAATCGAGGGTAAGCTTTCACCCGCAACTCCAAGTTTCACCTCTCCACCTTTCCAGATCGAGATTCCAACCTCGATCAGCCATCGTTCGACCAATCGAACCCGTGGCCCACCGGCATACCCGGTGGTTTCCCCGGTGCCCCTCTTTATCAGGCATTCGGTATTTCTTGTCTGATTCGTTGGTTTAATAGCGTGCGCCATTTGATTGCGCCCGCTCTTTTGCGCGTTGATCCCGCCTTCCCTTTGGTGATCCGCCCATTCCACAAAGGCCTTTCTGAAGCCTTTGTCTCTCCTGCCAAACCAATCTTACCCTCATGTCTTTAGACGACCTTATCAAAAAACCATCAAGTCCTCCCTCGTCGGGAGCACCCCATTTAAAACGCAAACGATCCTTTGCGTGGCTTCTACCAGTCGGCCTTTTCCTCGGATTCCTCGTCATCCTTGGCCTCTTATTCGGGAAACGTCTGCTCCCTGCCATCACCGTGGAAACAGCCCCGGTCATTACCATCCGTGCCGGTGAATCGACCTCAACAGGAGAAGAAAAAAAATCACCAACGAGTGACACCAAGCCTTCAGAAAAAGGATCTCTCCTCTTTCAGGCTTCAGGCTGGGTCGAGCCTGATCCATACACCGTTTACGTCTCGACGCTCATCAACGGAGTGGTCGAGGAAGTCCACGCACTGGAAGGACAATCCATCAAGAAAGGAGATCTTGTTGCGACCCTGGTCGATGACGACGCCCGCCTCGATTTCAAGGCCGCACAGCAAAAATACATTAGTCTTGAAAAAAAGATCGTCGCTCACTGCTCTGGATTCGAGATTGTCAGTGCGGAAATTTCCGCTGCCCGGCGAAAAATCGAAGCCCTGGAGACCCTGCTTGATGAAGCCCGTGACACCTCGTCACGCCTCGCAAAATTGAGCAAGGGAGCGGTGTCTCAACAGGAAGTCGTTCAGGCACGACTCGCAACCGAACGACAGATCGCAATGCTTGCCGAGGCCAAGGCCGAAATCCCACGGCTCGATGCCCGCTTCACTCAACTCGAGAGCGAAAAGGAGGCCATGACCGCAAATCTCGCTGAACTGGCAACTGCTCGAGAGCGCGCAAAGCTCGCTTTGGATCGCACGCAGATCACCTCCTCAATGGACGGAATTGTTCTTCACCTTCATGCCGCCCCAGGGAAGAAGAGAATGCTCGATATGGACTCGCTGACCTCGGCGGTGATTGTCGAACTCTACGATCCGAAGCATCTTCAGGCCCGCATTGACGTTCCGCTCAACGAGGCCGCCGCACTCTCTGCCGGCCAGACCGTCGAACTGGTTTCCGATCTGCTCCCCAACAAGACCTTCACGGGCACCGTCACCCGAATCAGCGGTCAGGCCGACCTTCAGCGGAACACCCTGCAGGCCAAGGTCGAGATTAAAAAACCCGACGAACGTCTGCGGCCCGATATGCTCGTTCGGGCAAAATTCTTCGCTTCCGCAAATGCGCAATCGTCAAACGGAACTCCGGCGGCACCGTCGGGCCGACTGGCTCTTTACGTTCCCGAAGAAGCACTCGTCAGCGAAACCCAAGTCTGGGTCGTTACTCCCGATTTCAAGGCAGAAATACGAAGCATCAAGCTCGGCCGCGATACCAAGGACGGCCATCGTCTCGTTCTTGAAGGACTCCGTTCGGGAGAATCCGTCATCCTCCCACCTCACACCGGGCTCGAAGAGGGCAGCCGTGTCGAAATCACCAATTCCAATCAATAATTTCTCATGAATCCTCTGATCTCCGTCAAGTCCGTCACCAAAACCTTTACCAAAGGAACGACGACCATCAAACCCCTCGAAAACCTGTCTCTTGATGTCCCTCGCGGCGAGTTCCTTTCCCTTATGGGACCATCAGGATCGGGAAAAACCACCTTGCTCAATCTCATTGCCGGGATCGATTCACCCACCTCGGGAGAGATTTTCATCGACGGCAATGACATTGCCAAACTGTCTCGCGCCCAGCTCACCAAGTGGCGATCCGTCCATGTCGGATATATTTTCCAGCTTTACCATTTGGTGCCGATCCTCTCAGCCTACGAAAACGTGGAACTCCCTCTCTTGTTGGGAAACCTCAGCAAGGCCGAACGGAAAAAAACCATCCTCGCCGCTCTCGATCTTGTCGGCTTGGGGGACCGTGCCGACCCTGTCTCTTATACACATCTCCGAGCCCAC